>JALRFC010000119.1 GCA_023253875.1 Candidatus Kapaibacterium sp. | reverse complement strand
AGGAGCTTCTTTTTCAGTCATATTACCTGATGGACTGACATTTAAAGCAATGTATAATTTGCGCTTACTGGGTTCCAATGCATGGAGCATAGGTACTGTCATGCTCAGCGCGGGATATGCTTTCTAATGCCTTCTATACTTGAAATAATGGGATTCATTACAGGTATTGCAGGAGTTTATCTCACAATCCAACGTTCTCCTTTTTGTTGGCCGGTTTCCGGTTTGAATGTCTTGCTCTATGGGAAGATTTTCTATGATGCAAGACTCTATGCTGATATGGGATTGCAAGCTATATTTTTTGCATTCAGCATCTATGGTTGGATTGCTTGGACAACTAATGCAAAAAGTTATGAGCCCGATGATTCTCCATTGAAAGTCAAAAAAAGCTCATACGTAGAATTGTTGATTGGCTTACTTATAACAATTCCTAGTGCAATGCTCATTGGATATGTATTAATGAGTCAAACGAATGCAGATGTTCCATATATTGATTCAATACTCGCCTCATTGAGTATTTGGGCACAAATCCTTCAAACCAGAAAAAGATTGGAGAATTGGTATCTATGGATTGCTGTGGATGCCGTGTATATACTTATCTATGTTCAAAAAGAACTCTATCTATCCTCAATGCTTTATCTAGTATTTCTCATTCTAGCAATCAAAGGAGCAATAGAATGGCGAAAAGTATTATTGTTTTCCGCCAAAGACCTTGCGTAATAATGCTGAAGCTTGACCCAGAGGATCTTTTCTAATAAGTTTTTCCTCACTTGCAATGGTAAAGAACAAGCCTTCCAGTGCTTTCTCCGTGACATATTGTGTAAGATCTGGATTAATCTTCTTGACAAATGGGATCTTATTGTATGCATTCATGACGGTTGACCAATGTTTTGTGGCATCAACCTTATCAAGAGAGCCTTCAATGACAGGTCTGAATGCTTTTGTCAAAGCCAATGTTGTTGATTGCTGCAAAAATCTGGTCCCTGCGATACTATCTCCTTTGACAATTCCGATTGCATCTTGAAAAGACATAGTAGTAATTGCATCAACAAAAATTGGTAATGCCTTTGTGGCTGCATCTTCTGCGGCTCTATTGAGAGATAATACTGCATCATCAACCGTTTTTCCCATCCCAACTTTTCTCAATGTGCTTTCAATGTCTCTCGCTTCCTGAGGAAAGGGAATTTTGATGAATTGATTACCAAAATATCCGTCTTGTTTTGAAACTTCATTCGTACCCTTGGTAATACCATTTTGCAATGCTTCTTTAAGAGCAGAAACGGCTTCTTGTTCAGTAAATCCACCAATGGAACTTTCGCCTTTCAAGAGTGAATTGGCTTTCTTCTTGAGTGCATCAAATAGTTGAGCTTGTAAAGAATCAACATTCAATTGAAAACCAATCAATACAAGCAAAAATGCTAGTTTGTGTGAGCTTTTCATTTGATAACCCTTTGTGATGATGAGAATAATCGTAAAACTATGAATATGTATGAACATTTGAAAGGAAAGAGACTTCTTGCTCTGGATATTGGCAAGAAAAGGATAGGTATTGCAGTATGTGACATGTTACACATTACAACAACTCCTCTCTTAACACTTGAAAATACACAAGCGGCTCTTCAAGAGATCATTGCAATTGCAAAGAATGAACAAGTAGGAGCTATCATCATCGGAATTCCTTCTGAATCGACCGGACAACAAAATGCTATCATCAAAGAAATCACAAAGTATCAGCGATCACTAATGAATGAACTTACGATTGATATCATTTTGCAGGATGAATCATTTAGTTCAAAAAGAGCAGTTGAATCCTTGATTGCATCAGGTCGTACAAAAACACATAGAAAAGATAAATCCATGATAGATAAAGCAGCCGCTGCAATCATCCTTAGATCATTCCTGGATGAACATGATGTATAACTCCTTGCAAATAATCTTCTTTCTTAGTTTGATAGTACCATTCTCATTGTTTTCACAAATACAAAAGAACGGTTCATCACTCTATCCAACCTTGGAATCCCAAAGAGAGCCACTGTATATTGAAGTCAGGGCACTCCATCATGCATCCGAAGATTCTATGACAATCCTAGCGATGTTTCGCCTTCAATATGATGCATTACTGTTTGAAAAATCCCAGTCATTTCGAGGAGAATATTGTGCATTCCCATCTTTGGAAATAGAATCCAAGGATAGCAATGGCATCATTAAATCCCGTATTCAATGGAAAGATTCCGTGTTTGCTTCCAATTATGAACAAACAAATGCTGAATCACTCTATGCCTTTGGGATGCGAGCAATCACTGTTGGGAAAACTAGCTATACTGTGTCTATTGCTCTGCTCGATAAAGGACATATCATAAAAAAAATACGAATTCCCAAAGTTGCATTACAAGAATTTGCGAGCCCATTATTTACTTCCGAAAATCCATTTTCCGATGCCTTCCGTCCCGATATATTCAATGGAAACATTCCTTTTTCTTCTAAAAAACAATATGCCATCTTCCAATTATCATCAAAAGTGAAGAATTATTCTGCATCTTTGATCCGACAAAGAGCAAATGAAGAATATGCAAAACATGTTAAATCTGTTTCGACTACGAGAACTGAAATTCGTTCAAATCTTACGATCATGCCTGAATTCAATGAAGAATCAGCTTCCTCTCGTCCAATTCCACTTTTGATACAAGAAGCAAAAGGAATGAATCTATTGATTGTACAATTTCCCGATAATGTCATCGCACCGGGTAGATATTCACTCCTATTATATCATAGTGAACAAAAGGGTAAACAAGATTCCATCCGTTTTGATTTTGCTTGTCAATGGGAAGAGATGCCAAAAACATTGATCAGCGCTGATTATGCAAGACAAACAATGAAATATCTCCTGAATGATGCTGACTTTGATAGATTATCTGGAAGTACAGATCTGGACATTCGGAAGAATATCATTGATTGGTGGAAGAAAAATGACCCCACACCTTCTACCATATATGATGAACCGATGGCGGAGTATTTTCGAAGAGCGGATCGTGCTTTTATGGAGTTTCAAACAATCAATGAATCCGATGGTATCATGACCCAAAGAGGGAAGATAGCCCTACTCTATGGTTTTCCAAAAGAACGCGAGATTGAGATTCCTAATCAGGGATTAAAGAAAGAGATATGGCTCTATCCTCCTCCTATCAATAAACGTTTTATTTTTCAGCAAGAATCAGGGAAGAATTTCGCATTGATCGCGATTGAAGATGTGAAGTGAGTGTTTATGGTCTAGATAGACAATGATTCCGCATATAACCCATAGACTTGATTCAAAGAGCATGGATTCTTGTACTGGATCCACTGCATACATTGTATATGTGAACATCATCAATGAACCTATCATCAATATGCTTTGCTTGTGAATCATTGCAGCAAGAAATATCACAGGAATGAAATACCATGGATGCACTTTTGCTGAGATAAGCACTGTGATCAATAATATTGAGTAAAGCGATTGGACAAGGGTTCTCTTTCTGATAAACGAATGGATGCTCATCGTAATGATTGAGACTATACGAAAGAATGTCAGCACTTTGGGAGCCACAAGCCACCATTCATGAATATGAAGGGATTCTAGGAAGAATCGCAAGCCATAGAGTATTACTCCATTGAAATATGTTCCCTGATAGAATTGTAAGACAGATATATATCCCTGTATGGCTGTGAAATTTCCAACCATTATTCCCCAAAACCATGGCGCACTCGATAGAATCACTATGAGAATCGCGCCTATAATCATTGAACATATAGTGTTGAGTTTTCTTGCTTTAATCAAAAATGGAATGATGAGTACAATTGGATAGAGTTTTATAAGACCCAATATGGCACACATTCCCCCAATGAAAATATTCCTAGTATGTGATGCTGTTTCTCTAAACAGCATGATTGAACCAATGATGAAAGGCAATAGTAATAGTTCATTATGTGCCTGGCCAATACCTTCTATTGCCGTCATAGGAATAGCGAGATAGAAGAGTATTGGTAACAAAGAATAATTTTGTTGTTTGAGCCAACGATAAAGAAGTGCAAGTCCCAAGAATTCAGAACAAAAAAGTATTGCCTTCCAAATCAGTATTGTAGTCGATAATGAATTTGACAATAAGGATGAAATCCATGCCGAGATGGTCATGAATATCGTAGCAATTGGAGGATAGATATTCTGATACGGTTTGAATGCCATTAATGCATATGCGGAATCTCGTAGATATGTAAGAGATGCATCATCAGCTTTCAATGCATAGAGATTTTCACCGGCGAGAGTTGCTTTTCCATAAAATACATATCCAAAGATATCATCGGAGAGCCAAGGATACATAAAGAACATGGCAACTCTTGAGAACAGAAAGAGCGTGAAGAGTGCTGGTACTGAGCCAAGTATATCTGCTTTCCGAAGAAGTAGAAGTCCAAAGAGTGCATGAATTCCATATACCCCCAAAAACATCTGCATATTGACTGCATTTCTTTCAGCGGGAATGAATGCATAGACCATGAAACCCAAGAGATAGATCGAGAAGATAATCCACGGGCTTTTGCGTTTGGTCACATCAATAGACATTCAATAATTCAACTTCAAAGATCAATGTGGAATTGGCGGGAATAGAACCAACTGCTCTTGATCCATATCCCATTTCAGGAGGAATTTCAAGTTTTCTTTTTCCCCCAACTTTCATGGTTGAAAGTCCTACATCCCAACCTTTGATGACTTCCGATGTACCTATACGGAAAGAGAATGGTTGATTGCGTTCACGTGAAGAATCAAAGACTTTACCATTGGTGAGTGTGCCAACATAATGTACAGTGACTGTACTACCAAAGGTAGGCTGAGCACCATTGCCAAGCGTAATATCAGTAATCTTCAAATTTGGATAATTTGCAGGGTCTTCCAATGTGATGGACTCACAAGAGACAAGAAAGAGTGTAAGAAGAAATAGTAAGACTGCATTTTTCATAGGATTTCCCATAAAAAAAGCCTGTTTCCAAATAGAAACAAGCTTTTTGTAGATATGTTTGTATCAATCAATCAACACTGCATTATCCATATTGATTTCTTTGCGAGTATCAATGATGGTTGGCTTTGTGTTTTCAATTTGTTCTTGGATTGTCATAAGTGCTTTTAAGAGTGCCTCGGGGCGTGGAGGACAACCAGATACATAGGCATCAACTGGAATGAACTGATCAATGCCTTGCACAACAGAATAGCTTCTGAACATACCACCCGAGGATGCGCAAACGCCCATGGAAATACACCATTTTGGTTCGGGCATTTGATCCCAAATTTTCCGTACAACCCAGCTCATTTTATAGGTTACAGTTCCCGCAACAATCAATAAATCAGATTGACGAGGAGTAAAACCAAATTTTTCGGAACCAAATCGCGCACTATCAAAACGGGGACCTGCAAATGCCATCATTTCAATAGCACAGCAGGAGATGCCCATCGGCATAGGCCATAATGAATTTCTTTGTGCCCAACTAATGGCGGCATCAACCGTTGTGGTTAAAAAACCGTCTTTTGTCAATTGATCTATTGCCATTCCAAAGCTCCTTTTTTCAAGACATAAATGTAACCTGCAAAAAGCAATACCATGAAAAGTGCCATCGCAGTCAAACCAATCATACCCAATTCTTGGAATTGAATGGCCCATGGATACATAAATACAATTTCAATGTCGAACAGAATAAAAAGCATCGCCACAAGATAAAACTTCACGGAGAAACGCTCTCTTGCGGTTTTGATCGGCTCCATACCGCATTCATATACACTGAGTTTTTCTTTGGATTTATTCTTTCGAGGACCGACAAATTCCGCAATGAGGATATTGGTTAATCCAAATACGAAACCTACTGCAATCATAAGAAAGAGTGGGAGATATTGTTCAAGCATGAATGCGATCCATTGTATGAGGAAAATGCTTGGCAAACTTACTTTTTTTTTGCCGTCTTCGCAAAAGAAAACAATGGGAAATCACACCATTGTTCCCATATATCTTTGAAGTCTTGGAAATGCTTGAAAAATAGGGAATAAGAGGAGAATTTGGAGCCATTCCACATCTAATTTGAATCGAATATTTGAGGCTTGCGTCAGGGAATATACACAAGACACATAGAGAATAGTCCACATGAGGAGTCTGAGAAACTGTTTATTTTCGGTCGAAATAGTCGAATCCTTGCTAAATACAAGGACAAATGAAAAGA
>JALRFC010000118.1 GCA_023253875.1 Candidatus Kapaibacterium sp. | reverse complement strand
ATTCATCACATATACTCCGAAGACACAAATGATATAGGATATAATGGTTATAGTTCCAATAGTTTAGGTGGATATTATGAACCTGAAATAATGGGGAATAAGGTCGCCTACTTTAAAAAAATAACACTAAAACCATTTTCTACATACTATAGTGACCATTCAAAAACGGTGGTCTCCTTTGCTGATCTCTACAAGAATTACTTTTATCTATTAACTGCTTATGATAATCATTTCGACAGTCAAAAACATAGCTTAGAATATGTATATCATGTGATCAAGAAAAACCCCTTATTTGAAGACCTAAAATTAAATGACAAATTCACAATCTTAGGATATCATATAACATTTGGATCTTCAGGTACGGAATTCGTTTTTTTAAAGGGCTTATTTTTTTCTACATATTAATAGATATCTCTCTTATAATTCTCTCTCACAACTCATACCGTATTCCGCCCTTCACTATGAGAAATTTGTCCGATTCATCTTCATTTGTGAATGATAGGTATTCAGCCATTCCCATGAGTGACAAATGGGTATTCAGTGGAAATTGTAGGCCACCAGAAAGTGATATTGTTGTAAATGTTTCTGATGTTTCAAAGCGCTGTTCGGCTCCTATATTTGATGTTAGGACAAGCGTAGCAGTGCCTTTTGAGGAACCAATCATACCTGATATGAATGGTTGTATGCCACCCTTTGTGAATGTATAACGGCCCCCCACCATTATTGGCATATATTCTATAGTGTTTGTTGTCTTTGCATTAAAAAAACCAAGATTGCTTTCAGTTGTTTGTACGAAACGTTGATATTGGAGTGTAGTCAGGAAATCTATACCTTTTGCTATGGTATAAGTCAATACCATTGCTCCATGTGAGCCATTTATATTCAGAGCTGAATCTTGTGGCATACTAATACCACCATGTGCTTCAATTGCAAACTGAGACTTTGCAACTTGTGTAATGGAGAGCATAATTGTGATTAATAACATGAATAACACTGTTTTCATGAGAACTCCTTTACTATGATTGTTAAATGACTTGAATCACGCCTAAATTTGCAAAATTAATTGGTAAATATCAGATAATATACTGCACAGATTCATTAACCAATATATTTGTATTCAGGTTTACATTGACTCTATTGTAAAAAGGGATTACCCATATTTCTTGTACCTTCATGAATTGTACCGTCATTCTCCCCATCATCATTTCACTCATGGCAAGCTTTTCCATGAGTCAATTGGAGATGTTGGCCCAAGCTGAGATTTCAGTACAAGACACCACGCCAAAAGCACGGGAATTGACACGTAGAGATTTTATTCTGCACACCTATAATCCTAATACCGAAATCATTTCGATGTTTTATAAGGATGCAAGCAATAAGCTGCTCCGCACACTCGGGTCTCTTAAGCAATTCGTAGAAAGCAATAAAAAGGAATTGATCTTCGCGATGAATGGCGGTATGTATCACCCTGATTTTGCCCCGGTTGGACTCTTCATCGCCGATCATACCATGCATAAACCCGTGAATCTCAATAGTGGGAATGGGAATTTCTTCATCCAACCAAATGGCGTCTTTTATGTGGATGCAAATGAAAAACCCGGTATATGCCTCGCAAGAGACATACATAAAGTGCAAAAGATTAAACATGCCACTCAATCAGGTCCAATGCTGATTATCAATCGGAGAATCAATCCCTATTTTTCCGATACTTCCAATTACTTCAATATTCGAAATGGCGTAGGCATCACCAAACATGGAAAACTCATCTTCGCAATGTCACGCAAACCCGTCACCCTCTATGAATTTGCTTTATACTTCAAACAACAACGATGTACCAATGCCCTATACTTCGATGGATCCATCTCAAAAACATATGCGCCTCGAAGTAGATGGACTCAACTCAATGGGAATTTCGGTGTGATGATCGGTGTACTGAAGAAATAAGTTCTACAATTAGTATTCAAAAATCAGGGAATCGTATACGATATATAGATGTAACTAGGGGATTTTTGCATCAATCATATCACATACTGGAAATATCTCATGAAAAAGGTTATTCTCATCACAGGAGCAAGCTCAGGAATGGGGAAAGATGCAGCTCTTGCATTGATACAAAAAGGACATATCGTCTATACCCTAGCTAGAAGAATTGACAAAATGCAGGATATTCGCGATGCAGGCGGACATCCAATGCAGTTGGACATAACAAGTGAAGTTCAAATCAAAAACACGATTGATACAATCATTCAAAAGGAAGGTCGAATCGATGTTCTGTGGAATAATGCCGGTTATGGTTTATATGGAGCAGTTGAAGATGTTCCAATCGCAGAAGCAAGACATCAATTTGAAGTAAATTTATTCGGACTAGCCGCAATCACTCAATTGGTACTCCCACATATGCGAAAAAACAAATCCGGAACCATCATCAATACTTCCTCCATGGGTGGCAGAATCTATATGCCGATGGGCGCTTGGTATCATGCATCCAAACATGCATTGGAAGGGTGGAGCGATAGTCTTAGAGTTGACCTCAAGCCATTTGGCATCAATGTCGTGGTGCTTCAACCCGGTGCAATCGCAACAGAATGGGGTGGAATCATGACAGATAATTTGTCAACCTATTCCGGTAAAGGTGCATATTCCGATGCCGCAAAAAAACTCAATGCTTCAATGCAAAACATGCATGCAAAAAACATGATGTCACCAACAAGCGTGATTACAAAAACAATTCTCAATATCGTCGAAAGTAAACAACCAAAAACACGTTATGTGGTTGGTGCAATGGCAAAACCCATGATGTGGATGCGAAAACATCTTGGAGACACAATGTTTGACAAAATCCTTATGAGTCAATTGAAATGATGAATACCACAATACATCTTTCGACGATTTCAGATTTGATTTCTCTATTGCAATGCGGACAAACTCATCACCCTTTGATTTCAATCGTTGATTTCGGTCAAGTTGGGCAACATGTAAAATCGGAGACAAAAATTTCAACGGATTTTTACTCAATCATGTGTAAAAAGACATGCAATCAGCAAATCCGTTATGGAAAGAATGCTTTTGATTTCAATGAAGGAAGTTTGATTTGTATTTCTCCGAAACAAGTCATCACCATTGATGGATCCGATGAAGCAAATGAATCTATGAAAGGGTGGGGTTTGTTTTTTCATCCCGATTTGATTCGAGATAGTTTTCTCGGAAATATCATAAAAGACTATTCTTTTTTCACTTATGAAATGTCAGAGGCATTACATCTTTCTGAAAAAGAAGAATCTATTCTCAAAGAAACTCTTGTGAATATACAACAAGAATTAACAGATAACTTTGATGATTTCAGTCAACATATAATAGTTGCGAATATCGACTTACTCTTGAAATATTGTCAGCGATTCTATGGCAGACAATTCATTACGAGAAAGCATTCACACTCTGATATTCTCACAAAGATTGAAAAAGAATTACATGCATATTTACACTCAAGTGAACTTCATCAAAATGGTTTACCCTCTGTTTCATTTCTGGCTGATAAAGTCTGTCTTTCCCCTGGTTATTTGAGCGATTTGTTAAAAAAGGAAATCGGGATGAATGCTCAGGAGTTTATACATTATCACATCATCGAGGAAGCCAAAAATATTCTGCGAAACTCTAATATGTCGATAGCTGAATTGTCCTATACTCTCGGCTTCGAATATCCACAATATTTTAGTAAACTATTTAAGAAGAAAACTGGCGTTTCTCCAGTTTTCTATAGATCATCAAATTAATGCTCTTTTTACCCTTTCCCCAACCTATATCCAATCCATGCCATTGGTAGATATGCAATAGTCAGATCAAGTATGATAAACCATGTTGGTCCTCCCACTGAAAAAACCATCATGATACCACCTAGTAAAAACAACATTCCGATGCTATATGCAGCTGATATATGTTTGGACTTTGTGAATCTGATTGCAAACCATGCCCCGAACAATGTACCCAATGCATGCGCAAGAAATGGAAAAATGAAATGCTCGAAAGACATCACGCTCATCGCCAATTTTAAACCTGCCTCTGTTGAAACATCCAATCCCTCCGGAGGAGGGAAGACAAACATACCAGCTTCAACCAGTGCCATATTGAGCGTTCCCCCAATGATTAATCCAAGAAGAACGATTCCGATGTCTTTAAGTAAATGCATGTTTAATGAATAATGGTGATTGGAATAATACCGGTTGACATGCGTAACATATATATACCGGAAGGAATATCGTCCGTAGAAAGAATCGCTTTGCCTTCTTGAATCTCCAGACTTCTCATCTGTGTTCCAAACATATCGAATAATGTCAATTGACCTCTTGAACTTTCCAAGTGTTCAATATGAATGATCGTATTCGCGGGTTGAGGAAATACTCTCACATCAGACATTTCCTTGACAGAACTCATCACCTTCATATTTACTGTGGTTTTTTGAGTTGAAAGCGTGTCGCATTCCGTTCTGATCACAGCATGATATATTCCTTGATCACTGGAATCCATAGATGTGATATTCAATGTGAACATCTCATTTACTCCCGGAATTTCCTGAGTGATGGCTTTATCATTCTGATACCATTGATATGTATACTTCTTGGCATTGATTGCTGCTTGCAACACTGTATCCATGCCGGAAAACAACTCTACCATAGATGGAAGATCTTTCTTTATTTCTGCTTTTGAAGTGAAAGATATGCTTGCAGTTTTTGAAGTGTCTCTACCACATGCTCCCACGATGATGCATCGGATATTCTCTAAAAAAGGAGAGGTATTCTTTATTGCTATTGTATTCGTATTCTCACCATTAATTGGCTTTCCATCAGATTGTATCCATTGATATTGAATGTCTTTTCCGATGGCATTACAAGTAATTGTAATAGTTTCATCGTGACATGCCATATATGCAGTATCAATATCTTTTGTAATTTCTGTTTGTTGATTGATTGCCAATCGAATAGGACCAAATACTTGTTGGATATTTCCCTCGGACAGTCCATCAGCAATCACGTTCAATGAGTATGCACCGGTATCATTTTGTGTGCAATTCGTAATATTCAAAGTGGTAGAATTTGCTCCATTTATCTTTCCTCCATTGCTGAGTTTTACACCATTCTTCGACCACTCATATGTCAGTGTGAGAAAGCTTGGACTTGCTTTAATCACAGCTTCTAGCTTGGTATTTTCTCCCATACAAAGCGTATCATTTCCGGAAATAGATTCTTGTTTAATGGATGCCATCATCTCAACTCCTTCAGGAACGCTTGCACTGTCCAAAACCAATTGCTGTTGCATTTGAAATGTATTTCCACCATCAGTGCTTTCAGCATATTGCGTTTTATGTCCCACTAATTTCTGACCACCATTTGCATTGAAACCTTTCACATACATACGCAAACGATTGCCAACTTTTGACACACTTGGATCACCCACAAATTGCTGGGATGACAATCGAACACCTTGTTCTTTTTGCCAAGTTGTTCCACCATCCATAGAACGCGAACTAATAATACCACCGGGACCATTATAGAATAATCGAATCGATCCATCATCCAAAACCATCAGTTCTGGTACTCCTGTATTTTGTACAGTCGTTTTATATGTAAATGTCAATCCATCATTGCTAGTAGCCACCACTGTGTGTACATTCATGCCTACCATTTGTGTACAACCCATGACATAATTACCATTGGGTAATTTCACCACAGATGGATCGAAAATGCCTTCATATTCAAACACTTTTCTTTTACCAGTGAATCTCACACCATCGGTTGATACAGCAGAGTAAATTGGATTTGGTCCTGGATTTTGCGGTGGTGGAGTTACAAAATATCCTTGAAAATAATAGAGTCGCAAACTCCCATCTTGTTGTTTGAATATATCGGGATCCACACCATTTCCATCAAAGACTCCATCAATCAAAACTTTTTCACCTCGAATCCATGAGCCATTCTGTAATTGCCTAGCAACCCACATTCCATGCTCACCGGGTCTCGCAGATACATAGTACATGAGATTCACGGTTTGTGCGAATATAGAAATACCACACAGTAGAAATAGGAATGTGTAGAGTACAAGATTTCTCATTGTTCTTACTGTTGTACAATAAATGAGATGAATGATTTTCTTGTTCCATGTTCAATCACGCCATGATATGAACCGGAAGGAAATCCACTACAGTCCACTGTGAACGTGGATTGTGCTGATATACCTTCCTTCA
>JALRFC010000117.1 GCA_023253875.1 Candidatus Kapaibacterium sp. | reverse complement strand
AGTCAATAGTACTCCCACCAATGACTTCCAATTTAGGCTGTGCGAAGGTGAACGTGTATTGCACAAAGAAAAGAATGAGAATGATACGAGTGTTCATTGATGAGTATATCAAGTTGTGACGGGCTTTCAACGAATGGAGCATTAATTCATTGTATGATCAATAACTGAATAATACAGAAAATCCTCCCAGTACAGTCAGAGACCGCCATGGGTCCTCTCTTGTCACACGAGAATTCAAAGTTATGTCGGTCTGGATATATGGTTTTATATATGCTTCATTGAACATTGCAATATCATATTCGAATCGAATGAGTGGTTTGAAGATAAAACTTGTGATATCGATTCCTTTAATCATTTCATTCGGCGTATACAATTCTCTGTCCAATTCTACACCCGGGACACTGACTTTCAATTCTAATTCATGCATGGATTCACTTGGTAATGTAATAGCCCCGGAGAAACCAAAAGCTATGGAAAAATGCGAGGCGAATAGTCGTTTCTTGGCAATCAATCCTAATTCCATTGATGGAATGCTAGATGTCAATGTATACTCTCTATTCAGGACATGTGTATTGACTTTTTCGAGGGAGTCTATCAATAAGATGGAATCTTGTCTGCTTGTATTGAATCGAGCAGTACTGGAACCAAATCCAAGTTGAGCTTGCACGGAGAAGTCACCCATGAGCCAATATTCTCCGGCCAAACCGAAGCGGAAATCATAACCTGACCCATTATTGAATGCGCAACAGTCCAAGACATCGGAGAAACTACGTGCATCCACAAATGCCGTATTCATGCCAAATCCAGTATATCCTCCAATGAATACATTGGGAGAGTCCGAGGGCAATCGCCAAGACTTGATCCAATCAAATCCTTGTGCATTGGCATATTGCCAGGAACAAGTTATGAATAAACAGATCAGTATATGCTGTAAGCATTTCATTAGGAATATCCCCAAAGACATCTTGGTAAGGGTCAATGATAAAGGCTGTGGTAAAAAGACATTCAAATATACAAATCAAAAAGCATTGAGAATTATGTTTTTGCATGTATTTTTGCCCAATGGCTAATTTGATTGAATTTCACACTTTTTGATAGGTACACACAATGAAATCTGTTTGGCAATTATTATGTGCGTTTTGCTGTTTCCACATGGCTTTTGGGCAAGACACGGAGGTGAAGAAAAATCTGAATCCATTTAAAATTGGGGCTCATACGCAAGTTCGTATGTCTTCTTTTTCAAATGAAGCAAAATCAGAGGAACATGGATTCTCATTTTCCGGTACTCCAGACATGGGCGTGAGCGTGTATATTCCGGCTAGTAAGAAAAATGCCGTAGGAATTACTGCAGATATTACTTTAGCAAATTTTCAGAATACCTATACTTCAGGCTCCAATAAAGTTGAATACACAAGAACATTCAATTATTTGATGCTTGTTCCGGGTATCAATTTTGAAAATGTGACTTTTGGTATTGCTATTGGTTTGCCAATGGGATATCACAGACATAATAATGCTACTGATGTTGCAGAAGAAGAAATGTGGACATTTTTGCAAAGTGGTTCAGCAACACCGGTTACGAAAACAGGAGATGGAAAAGCGGGGATGAATATGGTCATTGAACCAAGATTAGGATATTCTTATCCCGTCATGAATAATGCAGGTTCGCAATTGAATCTCAATGCACAAGTTGGTTTGATGTTGAGTAATGTGTTTAAAGAAGAGTATTATCCAACAGCAAATTTGCAAAACCTGAATGGGACTATGATGTCCATTTCACTCGGCGTTCAATACATGTTCGCACTTTGATGCAGTAGAGTTTGTACTTTATTGAATACAAATTCAGGTGACACATCCTTCATGCAAGAGAAATGTCCAAGCGGGCATTTCTCTTTGCCTATATGAGTACAGGGTTTACAGGGGAGTTCAATTGATGCTATTTGAAATGGCGTATGATAGGGAAGAAATCCAAATTCGGGGACAGTGCTACCAAATATAGTGACAATCGGAATATGTCTTGAGGCGGCAATGTGCATTAATCCTGAATCATTGCCAATAATACATGTTGCCGTGTCCATATAGGCAATTATCTCATGTAATGACATCGTTCCCGCAAGATTTTGAATAGGTATTGGAGTTAATTTCACAATGATAGAGCAAAGCTCCGCATCATCGGGACCACCCAAAAGTACTATTGGCTGTTGATATGAAAGATGTAATTGTTGTATCAATGTTGCGAAATACTCGGGAGGCCATCGCTTCGTTGCATGTTTGGCGCCTGGTACCAACACGATATTCTGTCCTAATTGTACTCTATTCTTCGGATATACTTTTTGTTCAAGATCTTGTTGTAGCCAACATTCAAGGCCTTCATCATCAATGCTAATATCTTCATATCCACGAAATGCGGTAAAATAGCGAGCGGGAACAGGGATGATGGATGCAAATGGAAGACGGGTTTTATTCTTGACCACATCTCTTTTCAATGCTCTTGCCGGATCATATGTTAAGATTGTTTTGCCTAGACCTTGTCTGATGATTCTGCTCCTCAATGAGCAATGTACATCAAGCACCACATCAAAGGTTGGTAATAATTGCTTCAGTGTGAACCACTGTTTGAGAAAAAAAGCGGTCCCTTTTTTTGTATTGATGACATGAAGATTGTCAATATGCGGATTATACTGCATGATCTCTGAACAATGTTCGGAAATAATCATGTCTATTCTTGCATTTGGCCACTTATTTCTCAGGACCCTAATCAATGGGGAAAGCAATACGATATCACCCAGTGATGTCAGTCTGATAATACAGATGGATTGAGGATTATGATTCATATCTAATGTATTGAACAGGTATTTTTGTCAAATCAGCCTTTTTGCTGAAATTTGCATTCACATTAACCGAGAACAAGCAATGCGTTTTTCCATTGAACATCAAGACTCCATATCTATATTCACGCTCAAGGAAGAAATCCTTGATGCGAGTAATGCGCCTGAAGTCAAGGCGGAATTATTGATTCTATGTCAGCCAACAGTTGAAGCACTCATTATTGATTTATCTAAAGTGAAGCAGAGTGATAGTGCCGGATTGGGTGCTTTACTACTTGCTCATCGACAAATGAATGAGCATGAAGCTCCTGTCATACTAGTCGGTGTAAGTGATAGAATCATGAGTCTTCTTCGAATTTCTCAGCTTGATTGGCTATTCGAAATGGCTCCTACAGTCGACGATGCAATCGCAATGCTTGAAGATGAGCAAGGCGATCAATAATTGCTAACTGTCTCCTCGAGAAACATCATTATTGGTGCCATGGCATGTGCCTTGTTCAAGAGGATGTCCAAAAGGGTTTCAGATTGGGTCATTTCATCAGGGATCATGTCCATCACGATAAATTGTTTGAGACGTAACCATTCTTTACCAGGATGATTCGGATCATATCCACGGGGCATTGTTTTTAGTTTGGATCCTTGAATACCTTCGGGGAATTCTTTTATGAATGACTTTTGTACATTCAATTTCTCAAGCTGCTTCCAATCGACATCAATTCTTGTTCTGAGTAATGCAAGCTGTTGAGCATCCGGCATATAGAGTCCGCCGGCAATAAAACAAGACTTCGGTTCAATATGAAGATAAAGGCCGGGAATTTCAGTCTTTGCTACTTTGGACACATTCTCACGAATGATGGGAAAAGTAATGCCGATATTGGTTTTATATGGTGATGAATCTTTACTGAATCTGGTGTCTCGATGAATGCGAAACAATGATTTCTTGAGACTTGCCTCGAATGGCAAATGTTCTTCAAGAAAGATACGATCCATCTGTTCAATCAATGCCTTAGCAGGCTGACGCAATGATTGTTCATAGACATCTCTCTTATCTTCAAACCACTCTTTTGTATTGTTATCTTTCAATTGCTTTAGAAATTGAAAACCGGATTGCGGAAAGCCTTGAAACATCTTTCTATCCATTAATGTATGTTTGCGACAAAGATACGGAACTTGCAATGTTCTATTGGTAATGTTTGCAGTCTAGAGATTAGCATTCAAATGACTAAATTCACCGATACTTAGGAGTAGATTCGAGTGAAAACACGTACCAGATTTGTTTGTCAACAATGCTCAGCTGTCAGTTCACGTTGGCAAGGTAAATGTCATAATTGTGGTGAATGGAACAGTTTCGTAGAGGAAATCATCAATGATTCTAAGTCGGTTTCATTGAAAAAAGGTTCATCTTCACATGTCATTGCAAAGCAACTTGGTTCTGTTGAGGTTTTGTCTGATCAAAGAATCAAAACTGGAATCTTGGAATTTGACCGCGTTCTTGGTGGCGGTATCATACCGGGATCTTTGATTCTAGTTGGTGGTGATCCAGGTGTAGGTAAATCTACATTGATGTTACAAATGTGCAGGCATCTGGATCCGGAAGCAACGCTCTATGTGACAGGCGAAGAGTCTTTACAACAAATCAAATTGCGTGCAAGCAGATTGCAGAATATTCCCGATGCATTGAATGTAATGTCGGAGACGGATATAGATACCATTGCTGCAGCGATTAAAAATCTCAAGCCATCAATCGCAATCATTGATTCAATTCAAACTTCTCGAAGTGAGCAAATTGATGCAACGGCAGGGAGTATCACACAAGTAAGGGAATGTACTTCGCTACTCATGCAGATAGCAAAGAAAACAGGAACTGCAATATTCATAGTTGGACATGTGACCAAAGAAGGTGCATTGGCCGGACCGAAAGTATTGGAGCATACGGTGGACACAGTATTGCAATTCGAGGGTGAAAAAACGTATTCATATCGCATCCTTCGTGCAGTTAAAAATCGTTTTGGTTCAACCAATGAGATCGGCATATTCGACATGGATGAACAGGGCTTGAGAGAAGTATCGAATCCCTCGGAGATTTTTCTTTCGCAAAGGTCAGACAGTCAATCAGGTACAGCCATTGTAGCCACGATTGAGGGAACAAGGCCTCTTCTGATTGAAGTACAGGCATTGGTAACATCCACCGGATATAGTAATCCACAAAGAACGGCAACCGGTTTTGATAATCGTCGATTGCAAATGATCATTGCTGTTCTCGAGAAACGATTAGGCATTAATTTTCGCGATGTAGATGTTTTTGTCAATATAGCCGGTGGCATGACACTCAATGATCCTGCAGTGGACTTGGCAATTGCTGCAGCATTGGTTAGCTCATTGCGTGATAATCCACTCGAAGCGGATATGGTAATCATGGGAGAAATTGGATTGACCGGAGAGGTTCGATCAATCTCTTCTATTGAACAGAGACTTTCCGAAGTACAAAAATTAGGTTTTCATAAGGTCTTGCTTCCAAAAGGAAATGTTGCAAAATTATCACGAACATTCGAAGGTCTGACACTGTTTCCGGCAGATAGAATTGCAGTGGCACTTGCTGAATCTGTTCTATAATCGTGCAATGATTCTCTTTTCTCTCATGCCAAATTCATATTCAAGATCGATTTCATAGATCCCTGTATTCTGATCTTCGATTTTGTTGTCAATGTCGGTCTCATCAAATACCCCATTCACATTTTTCCATTCCTGCACTACACCGTATTCATTTCTCATCTTGATGGATTTGACAGCATTTGATGTACAACAGCCATTGAGTGAAACTTGATTTATCTGCTCAATTGACAATACTTGATATTCACGTTTGGGCATAGGGACAATGTCTTGGTTAGTCAATTGTATGTCTTCCGATGGATCATCATAGCAATCCGTGCATGGTCCTATCCGCGCATGAACATGTGATTCTGCTTTAGCATGAAATCCTCCATGTAAGCGAATTGCCTTGCCGGCTTGTATCACAGTTTTGTGATTTTGTTTTGTAATATGAAAAGGCGATTCTCCATCGCCGATCAAGATTGTATCGATCGCTTCGAATTGATAATATGGTCCTTGAAGGATTGCAGATTTCATTTCAAGTCTCTTTGGACATCTTGATGCTTCTGTGTGTAAGATTTGACATTCCAGTGCAATTTGATATAATACTCCGGCTGTTGCTCTAATGACATAGGGAAAAGTCATATCACGAATTGCATTGATATATTCTTCATTTCGTGGATAGCCACTGATATCAGGTTGACCATCCACAAAATTTGTAAATCGTGGCCCTATGCCCTGTTCTTTTGCTGTTTTTAATAATGATGGTAATTCTCCAATGGGTATAAAGTCATCATCGCCATGGAATCTATTACTCGCAAAATAGTCAGCAATTTGTGCGGTGGTATA
>JALRFC010000116.1 GCA_023253875.1 Candidatus Kapaibacterium sp. | reverse complement strand
GTATGTCCAGCTTGATCAAGCAAGCGATAGGCATCGAGTGGATGCACGAGAATATCCATCCCTTTTTCGGCACAAAGTTCAGCATCTGCAGTATGATCCCAATGCGTATGCGTGAGCCACAATGCAGAAATCTTCAATTCTTTTTCTTCAGCATAGGACTCAAATACTTTCACACTTTCATGCGGAGCATCAATAATGATTGCGGATTGGGACTGCATGTCCATGAGCATATATCCATTTGTTGCCACAGGACCCGCCTCAATACTGAGTATTTGGAGATATTCCGCATTGGGAATCGAATAGAGATTCATATTCTCCATCATGCTTGTTCCGGAAAAGTGATGCCGAATTCACCGATCATTTCTCTTCTCGAACCTTTTGCATATTCGCCATAGCGAGCATTATGTTTTCTTTGTAATTCGGGTGATAATTCTGCTCGATAATCTTGAATGACTGAAAGACTTTTTGCTTCATAGGTGATGCGAAAACATTCCAATCCTTCTTTTGTCGGCTCGATGATTCTCAAGAATTGACATGATATGAATACTCCCGTTTGCATCACTTCAGGGATATGTTCCGAGCGCATATATTCCACCCACTCTTCAGCGATGGAGGAATCAACATCCATTGTTACTTCATAATAGGCCGACATCTCAAGCTCCTTTCTTGGATAATGCTTTTACATCCATGATTTCAATGCTTCCTCTTTGCAATCTGACTAGTCCGGACAATTCCAATTCTTTCAATAATCTACTTATGACTTCACGTGCGGTTCCAAGCTCAATTGCCAATTCCTCATGTGTCATTTTAATGATGTCTTTTCCGGAATGCGAACGAGTAATGAGTGTATCGGCAAGTCTTTGATCCATCCTTTTAAAGACCACTTCTTCAATCAGCACCATATTATCCGTCATGCGAAGAGCAAATTGCGTGAACACATAATTGCGAGCTTCTTCGGAATCATTCATGAGCTTGCGAAAGATATCTGGTCTAAGCGTAATCACCCAAGCATCTTCTTCAACCATTGCAGATGCCTGATGTATGGGATTAGATAATGCACATGACATCGAAAGCATGCAGCTTTCACCACGACGAATGCGATAGAGCGTCATGGATCTGCCACTCGGACTGTCTTTGAATACTTTGATGGTTCCGGAAATGATGAATCCCAAACGACCGCATCCTTCGCCTTCGGTGAATACATTCTCTCCTTTCTTCATAGAAATCACGGAATGATCTACATCTTGAAGAAAAGAAAATTCCTCAGGCCATGCAGGAATTGGCTGATTACTTGAAGGAAATGCCGGATTGGTGAATGTATCGAGTGTTTTCATTGTAATTTTGTAAATGTCACAGCAAAAATGAGAATTCCCGATGTATTCACCCACATCAGAAGAAGATTATTTCATGAATTCTCGGCGAATTCAATACTATACACATAGCAATGGATCAACAACAGAATAAGCGCATGAATTCGAGTGAATCAGGTGCGCAAATACGTTTTCTCTTGAGTTTCTACAGACCTCATGCCGTAAAAGGCATAGTGGCTTTGATCATAATGCTGATCACTGCATCCATCGGACTCATATTTCCGGCGATGATCGGCACAATGCTTGACGGTTTCATGCATCCGGAACAAGCACATGGTCTTTTCGGCATGGCATATTCACCGGGAATGCTCGCACTCTTGCTCCTTGGATTGATCGCTATTCAAAGCATCATACGATTTTTTGCTTCAATGACGATTGCCCGAATCACCGAAACCTCACTCGCAGAATTACGTACGAAAGCATTCGATCATATCATTCGATTACCAATGCATTTCTTTGCGGAACGCAGAGTTGGTGAATTGTCTTCGCGATTATCTTCAGATCTTTCCCAAATTCAAGAAACCTTTGCATTTACGGTCCTTGAACTTTTGCGACAAACCATTTTTCTCCTTGGTGGGATTGGTTTTATCCTTACGGCAGGACTCGATCTTGCATTACCTGTTTTGCTTGCTCTGCCG
Organism: Candidatus Kapaibacterium sp.; assembly: GCA_023253875.1. Classification (GTDB taxonomy): domain Bacteria; phylum Bacteroidota; class Ignavibacteria; order Kapaibacteriales; family UBA961; genus UBA961. Next base: position 4,321 of record JALRFC010000116.1, on the reverse strand, counting down.
ATTCTTGTATTGATCGCCGTGATGTTTGGTCGATTCATCCGTAAGCAAAGCACGAAAACCCAAGATGCACTTGCAATGTCGGCAACCATTATCGAAGAAACATTGCAAGCAATTGCAAGCGTAAAATCTTTTACCAATGAACGGCATGAAACAAAGCGTTATCAAAGTGCTTTGCAGAATATGATTGGTCTTGCCATTCGCACGGCAAAATTGCGATCTGCATTTGTATCCTTTATCCTCTTCACCTTTTTCGGAGGAATTGCCGGAGTGATTTGGTATGGCGGAAGTCTTGTACAACAAGGCATCATCACCGTGGGTGACTTTGCGACATTCCTCATTTATGCAATGTTTGTCGGCGGTGCGATGGGAAGTTTCGCAGAATTGCTGGGCCAAATACAAAAAGCACTCGGCGCATCGGTACGATTACGCGAGATTCTTGATGCAGAAATTGAGTCGATTGATTCAGATGATTATAGCAAGAAATTCAGACCACTCCATTCTGTTTCAGTAAAGAATGTGAATTTTCATTATCCTTCCAGACCCGATATTCCCGCATTGAAATCCATCAATCTTGATATTCAATCTGGACAACGCATTGCATTTGTTGGTGAAAGCGGCGCCGGAAAAAGTACCACTGCATCACTCATTCAGCAATTTTATCAGCCGAGCGAAGGAGTGATTTCCTATGATGGCATTCCCGCCTCCGAACTTGGACTCTCCTGCATTCGAGCATCCATCGGCATCGTACCGCAAGATATCGTACTCTTTGGTGGGACAATCGCCGATAATATCCGCTATGGTGATATTCATGCTGATATGAATTCCGTCAAAAAAGCCGCTGAACTTGCCAATGCAAAAGAATTCATCGAACGATTCCCCGAAGGATATGATACGATTGTCGGCGAGCGAGGCATCACGCTCTCGGGTGGACAAAGACAAAGAATTGCCATCGCGAGAGCAATACTCAAAAATCCCCCAATTTTGATTCTCGATGAAGCCACGAGTTCTCTTGATTCATCCTCAGAGCATCTCATCAGCGAGGCATTGGAAAGACTTATGGAATCAAGAACAACCATTATCATTGCGCATAGATTGTCCACCATCAAATATTGCGATGCCATCGCTGTTTTTGAAAGAGGTTCAATCATCGAATATGGAACACATGATGCATTGATTGCCCAAAATGGCGTCTATGCTCATTTATCGGCACTTCAATTACGATGAAGAATATCGTAGATTAGTCGAAAGATTTTACTCGGAGCATGCATGACTCAGGTCAGATTACAACATATTTCCAAGGAATATGAGTCAGGAAAAAACATCATTCCTGATTTATCACTCACGATCAATCCCGGCGAATTACTTGTGCTAGTCGGACCATCTGGTTGCGGAAAAAGCACAGTGCTTCGCATGATTGCGGGTCTGGAAGACATCACTTCGGGTGAATTATTCTTTGATGATCAAATTGTCAATGATATGCCTTCCAAAGCACGCGATATCGGTATGGTATTCCAGAATTATGCTCTCTATCCGCATCTCTCCGTGGCCGAAAATCTTGGATTTCCATTATCACTTCGCAAAGTGAATCCGAGTGAAATCAAAAAGCGGGTGCACGAAGTTGCTGAGCTTGTTGGACTCGAATCACTGCTCGATAGAAAGCCGAAACAACTCTCGGGTGGTCAGAGGCAACGCGTGGCATTGGGTCGATCAATCATTCGTACACCAAGAGTCTTCCTTTTCGATGAACCACTTTCGAATCTCGATGCGCAATTGCGACTCCACATGCGAGCTGAAATCGTGAATCTCCAAAAACGCCTTGGAATAACGGGTATTTATGTGACGCATGATCAAGCCGAAGCCATGACTATGGGAGATCGCATAGCAGTACTGAATAAAGGGAAATTGATGCAAATCGGAACACCGCAAGAGATTTATCAATCGCCGAATAATCTCTTCGTCGCCGGCTTTTTAGGTAGCCCCAATATGAATTTCTTCAAAGGTACTGCTCACTTGGAAGTAGATTCAATTCATTTTACTGAAGAAAATGGAGGCGCGCAATTCATGATTCCTAAGTCCGTGCGCATCACAGAATCAAGTCTTCCACAACATATCACTATTGGCATCAGACCCGAGCATTGCTCCATTCATCCTTTTGAGCAAGCCGGTCCGATGTGGAAGACATCCATCGAACAATCCGAATATCATGGTCATGAAATGATTCTGCACATGCTCTCGGGCGGAACCAGAAAATCGATGCGACTTCCCGTTTCTGATATGCATACAATCGGCAGTGATATTTCCGTGCATTTTGATGTGCAACATCTCTGCATTTTCTCAACCGAAACAGGAGAAAGATTATGAATTATGAAGCACATGAATTTGACAAAGAATGGAAATATCAAGAACCTGCTCAAACCGAAGAAGTATTTCTCGAATATGTTGATGAACTCACTCAGCATGAAGATGCCTCTCTTCTTCCTCAATTATACACGCAACTTGCGAGATGCAAAAGTCTTCAGCGCGACAAAGTAGGTTGCGAGATATACTTGCAATCCGCCAAAGAACTCATTGATGATTTGAATGGCATAGACCGCATCATTCCAATGATTCGCTATCATCTTGAAAGAGGAAGATTACTGAATACTATGCAATTGGAAGATAGAGGCCGAGAAGATTTTCTCACTGCATGGAATGAAGCGACTGCACATGGCATTGATTTTCATGCCGTAGATGCCGCACACATGCTTGGGATCATTTCAGATGGTGAAGAGGCATTGGAGTGGAATCTCAAAGCGATGCAGTATGCCGAGAATTCAGAGGATGCGAGAACAAAAAGTTGGCTTGGATCTTTGTATAATAATATCGGCTGGACCATGCATGGATTGGGTCGATTCGATCAAGCTTTGGAATGTTTTCTCAATAATGAAACATGGTATAGAGAAAGACATCGCCATGAAGAAGCATTGATCGCGCATTGGTCGATGTCTAAAATGCTTCGTCTGTTGAATAGATCTGATGAGGCTTTGAGGGAATTATATGTGATTGCCGATGAGCGTAAACAACGCAATCTTCCGAATGATGGGTATTTGGTCGAAGAAATTGGCGAGTGCCTGCTCGCGAAAGGTTTTCTCGATCAGGCACAACCATTTTTTGCATCTGCTTATGCGATTTTGAGTCAGGATGATTGGCTTCTTCGCAATGAAGCATCTAGAATTGAAAGACTCAAAATGCTGGGGAAATGTTAAGCAGTTTTCACTTCACAAGTCCATGAAACAGCGCAACCCGATTTCTGAAACATGGCAGATGCACTGCAATATGTTTGCTGCGAAAGCTCCACCGAGCGCTCCAGATCTTTAATCTGGGCATCCGGACTGATGAGAGTATAATGTAATCTCACAGCCGTGAACACTTTCGGATGCTCCGTCGCTCTGTCTGTGTCGATATCCACATGTAATGCAGTGATTGTCTTGCGCTTCTTTTCGAGAATTGCAATCACATCCATCACGGAACATGATCCCATCGCTTGAAGCATGATCTCCATCGGAGTTGCATATTGTTGCGACTCATGATGCGTGTCAAAATATGTGGACATGCCCTCAGCATTTTTGCCTTCGAGCAACATTCCGCCTTTCCAGTCAATACTTGCTTTCATAAATTACCTCAACGTACTTCTGAACCAATGGCATCTATTTCCGGAATGACGAGTCCTAAAGAACCATCTTCTGCATTTGCCGCAAGAAGCATTCCTTGTGATTCCATTCCCATAAGTTTTGCGGGCTTGAGATTTGCCACCACGACAATTGTTTTTCCAATTAAAGATTCGGGTGCATAATGTTTTGCGATTCCGGCGAGAATTTGTCTTTGCTCATTGCCCAAATCAACCTGCAGCTTGACCAATTTTTCACTTTTGGGTACGGCTTCAGCATGAATGATTTTCGCAGTACGCAATTTTACTTTTTTGAAATCATCAATTGAAATCAATTCTTCAGCAGGTTGTTGAGCTTGTTCCATGGATTGTATTTTCTCTTCTATGACAGAATCTTCGAGTTTATTGAATAGAATCGGGGGTTGCGCGATATGCTGTCCGCATTGCAAAACAGGTTGCGCGATCCAATTCCACATATTGAGTCCTACTGATGAATGATCGCCTGTTTTGGGTTCCTGACCGCATGCAATCGCGATACTTTTTGCAGTATGTGGAATGATTGGAGCAAATGCGATGGACAATGCATTGAGCACTTGCGAGCAGACATATAATGTTTTTGCCGCCTCTTCTGGATTCGCTTTAATGGATTTCCATGGCTCACAATCATTGAAATAT
>JALRFC010000115.1 GCA_023253875.1 Candidatus Kapaibacterium sp. | reverse complement strand
AGTATATGGTGATTTGGATAATACCATCATCAAACAAATGCCTAAAGGCCGGAAGTCCATTAAAACAGAAATTGTGTTTGAAAGCTCTCTTGATACTGCATTTACCTTCATTAAAGATGAAGTTGCAAAAGGACATCAAGCATATATAGTCTATCCGCTTGTTGAACCCTCTGAAAAAGTTGCCGCCAAATCTGCTACTGAACATTATGAGTTTCTGAAGAATGATATATTTACTGATTATTCCTGTGCTCTATTACATGGTAAAATGCATTGGAATGAAAAGGAATTGATCATGCAGGAATTCAAGAAAGGAACATATGATATTCTCATTGCCACAACAGTTGTTGAAGTAGGCATTGATATACCAAATGCAACCGTCATATTGATTGAAAATGCAGAACGTTTTGGTTTGGCACAGCTTCATCAATTGCGTGGTAGAGTAGGTAGGGGAGAAGCGCAATCCTATTGTTTCTTAGCAACCAAGGATCATTTTAGATATCAAGTACAGAAAAAAGATGGTCACGATATTCAATTAGAAAGAAAGTCAGCTATTGCTCGACTCATGACCATGGCAGGAACAACTGATGGATTTGCCATTGCTGAAGCAGATATGAAATTACGTGGTCCGGGCGACTATTTAGGTACAAGACAATCAGGACTTCCTAATTTTCAATTCACGGATTTGGTCAATGATGTGCAACTCATTCAAAAGACCAAACAAGATGCCAGAATGCTGATAATGGATGATCCTCAATTGCGAAAAAAAGAACATGTAATGATCAAAGATGAGTTTCAAAGATTGAAGTCAACATATATACAATATATGAACATCGCATAATGAAACTACTTCAATACTTAGCAGGATTCTTTGGAATCCTTTCACTCCATGCCTCGCTCCATGCTCAATTTCGCATTCATTCCTATGGAGTTGACATAGCGAATTCCATCAATGCTATCAGTGTTGGATATCAGAACTTTGAGTCCATCGGTATGAAGACGAATTTCATCACCAAAGGTCAACCCGAATTCTCAATATTGAATCCACAGTTTGGTATCTCTCTGATTGCAGAGTATCATCCATTATTCCTCATGGGGAGAATTTCAATTGATGATAAATCCGGATTCATCCAAGATGAAATCGTTCCTAGTTCTCTAACCATGCAACCTCATCTTTCATATATATCATTTGAATCGGCAATACTGCTACAACCATGGGATATTTTTTCGATCTATGGTGGTCCATCATTGAATTTCCTACTTGATCATTCCATAGGAAAGCTTGGAATTGATATCAATACAAATCAATTGACACATATGAATTCACCCATTCCGGGTTTTTTCGCAGGTCTATCGGCTGATATTCCTGTAGAACAAAGTGGATTTGATATCCCTCTGCATCTCTCACCTTATGTGGAGACAGCTTTTATATTCAATCAAAGAACCGGTGAATTTCCTCAGAATCAAGATGGATTTGATAATATTTGGTCAACATTCTCCATAAGAACAGGAATTTCGATCTCATTGCATCCACCGAAGTCAAGCGTACCAATGCAATTACCATTCACTTTGCATATCCCAGATGAAATGGCAGGGAAACGATCAATGATTGAACATGTACCGGTCAAGATGTCATGGGATCTTTCATCATTTCAATCACTTATTACAGATGCACAAAACAATCCACGTGTATTACAGTCCTCTCAACAATTTCTTTGTTCAAAAGCAGACCCACTTTTTCATAATAATGATTTGAGAAAACAAAGAGCATGTATCGAACAAAGAAGTGTACTCTCCATGCTGAATCATCTGAAGCAATCAGATGACACTTGCATAGTACGCTTTTGTTCCACTTTAAATCCTAAAATATTCATGCAGGGATTCACCGGTATTGCACAAGGACATCTTCGCATTGATTCTTCGAGATTTAGATTCAATATTTGCTCCATCAATCATAAACATCAAGAAACAGTGATGGCTGAATTCTCATCAAAGATTAACCCAATTATTCAATTTGAGCTTGAAAGTGTCTCGCCAACTGAAAATGTTATCATTTGTACGCTTCACACATCAATGATACCAAAAGAATGGTTTATCAACATTGAAGGACCACAAAAGTATACCAAGACATTTGGTCCTTTTACATCTTCTTCGGTTCATCTTGATGGCAGTGAATTATTACAAGGCGAAGCAGGTGCAGGTGCATATACTTGGAATGTTTCATATCAGGATGAACATGGAAATCGGCAGATATTTTCAAAAGATTTTCGAATACGAATTTCGAATGAGAATAAAATGCATGGTCATTCTTTCACATATGTCCCTGAAATTCAATCGGATACAATCATATATAATAGCATACGAAAAGATCTTAAGCAATATCTGAAAACACATGATGAGATATTACTAATCATAGATGCATCAATATCTGAAGACATGCGCAAAAAATCAGAAGACATTCTCCGATATATTGATGCTATTGTACGTGAACAAAAAGTCGTCCTGCGAAATAAGGTAACATTTATCGAGAAGGGAATTGAGAATGCTCTTTATGAACATTCCGCTACAGGTATATTGTATGAAAGGGGAATACGCATGGAAATCATACATTGATCATAGATTCATGATGATGCCCATGGTTATCATCAAAGGCTCTGCAGGGATAATTCCGGGACCGGGATAAGATTCAGCTCTTCGCGTAAAATACCGAGTATTACATGCATTATTGACATGAGCTTCTATTGTGAAGGATGGAGTCACTTTATAACCGAAAGATATATCAAGAACGGTATAAGCGGGAATCTCTCCGACAATTGGATTCGATGAACGAATTGCATTACTTGCATCTGAGAATTGATGTCCTACATAGGAAATATTCATTCCGATATTCATGGTATTCATCAGTAATTCCAATCCACTTCTCAGTGTGATTGAAGGAATATATTCTACGGTTTTTCCTTGAATGCCAGGAAGTGAAGAGGAAATATAGCTTCCTTCAATGAATGAAGTATTGAGATATGCTCGTAAACTATGTTGCGTATTCATACCAATCACTTTGAACAAATCAGTTTCAATGATGGATTCAATCCCAACTGTTCTGGTTGCGCCAATATTGGTTCGATATCTATATGGTAAAAAGAGAGGAGCGCGATCACTTTTCAGTACAGTTCCTATGCGATTTTCATAGGAAAGATAAAAGGCACTGACATCATAATAGAGAAGACCTGAAAAAGCATGTCCTTTCACTCCAATATCTGCATTGAAACCCTTTTCATCATCTAGCATTGAATCAATGATAAGATTGGGATTATTGACACGAATATCACTAAATGTGATGGCTCTAAAGTTTCGAGCATAATTGGCATATAGTTCAATATTTTGATCGACTCTAAATGAAGTACCAATTCCATATAACACAATGGAACGATCAACAATGCGATCTTCATAATTGTCATTCGTACTTACTAGATTTCCAGCCAAATCAAGAACGCGTTCGGTGAATCTACCTTTGCTTCCAGTTTGTACATATTCATATCGAATCCCCGGAAGTATGGTCCAATACTCCGTAGGACGAATTGCAGATTCTGCAAAGAGAGAATAATTGATGCCTGGATTTTTGATATCCATGTTTTCCGGATATGCATTATCACTATATGAAAATGTAGGATTCACTCGATCTCTAGGAATTCCTTGCATGCTGATGGCATCACCATGATATGCTCTCCATCCTATGAGGACATTTGATGGATTTTCATCCAAAAAGAATGTATGCATGAATCTGGTTTCATTTCCGAAATTCATGAACTCACCCTTTATCAGAGTCGGTGAAACAATACCATCAAGCACGGATGTATTCTGAAGATTGCCTTGGGAAGAACGTATGGCATTCACATTAAAAAAACGTGATTGTACACGAGTCATTGGTGAGAATTCATAGAGCATTTGAAGGGCATTGATATTCCAATTCACACCAAACCAATTATGCTTTCTATAGGATATTTCAGGATCTTCTTCGAATTGTTTGTCGGTCAATCCACCGGGAAGATGTTGAAGTGATAGATGATATGTTGATTCAAAGGTAAGTGAGAAATAATCTAAAGGACGATATCCAATATTAGCATATGCTGTGAGTGCATCATAATCAGCATTTGGTCTCCAACCATCTCCACGCTTATAGGATATCCCGGCAAAATACGTGAAGGCATCTTGATCAGACCCTTGTATTGAAGCAAATGCATTCATGAACCCATATAATCCACCGAATAATCGAGTATGTGTTTGAAATGGTATCGTATCATGTCCGGATTTCAATTTGAAATTAACCATTCCCCCAAATTGTGGTCCATATTGCATGGAAGCAGCACCACGAACGATTTCAATTCTCTCGACAAATTCCATTGGTGGAGTATAATAATTCTCCGGATAACCAAGCGCATCGGCAGCCATGTCATAACCATTGATTCTCGTATTGAAATGAGCGGTTCGATTAGGATTCATGCCTCTTCCACCGATACTCAATTGCAATCCTGCCTGATCATTTTCCCAGATATTCAAACCAGGGACTCGAGAAAATATCTGTCTGGCTTGTGCATTTGATTTATTGGAAAGGATTTGATTCATATTAATGAGTTCAGTTTTCTTTCCTTCAAATATTGCAGCCAATTGGACATTCTCCAATGAACCAGCAAGAAGTGCATTACCATTACTTTCTGATTGTACGAAAACATCATCAAGTATAATGTCTTTATGCTTGAGATAGACAGTCAATGTAGGTGTATTCACCGATATGGAAACAAGTTCAGAAGCATAACTTTGAGCAGATATGCGAACGGTGATGAGATCCTTTACTGTTGAAATCATCCGACTCGCAATTCCTGATGTATTGGAGCGTATTGTTTGTTGATCATCGAAGAAAAATACTTTAGCCCCAATGACCTGCTTTTTGGTATCAGAATCACGAATCTCAATGATAATATTCACAGGTTTTGGAACAGGCAATATAGTCTCTGCTGAAAATGCAGACTCAAGGAGTACGAATAAAAGGAACAGATAGACAACTCTCATTGTAATGCTCCGGGATAGGGAGCAATCCATGATAATTGCGAATAGTTATCTGAAATATTTGACAGATCCACGCTTGGATCAATCAATCTTGCTGAAGGCCTGCCATTCATCGTCACCCAGCAATCGACAGTAATAATAGGATCGTTTACTCCTTGCTTTTGATATTCATCATGTAGAAAATGCGCGAAGGCAAGAATCATGTCCGGCTGAAATGACATCTGTTTTTCTTGATGCGCGCTGAGCCATTCTGCATTATTGACATATCCTGTTTTTCCGGATTTTCTATCAGTGATCATGAATTGAGCAATTCCTGATTTTTCAGTCAACATCACTCGCCATCCGAATCTATATCCTAGTTCTGTCCATTGATGATTTCCGGGATAGAGTGCATATCGGAAAGGAAACAATAACTGAAACATCACATAGATGGTAAGTAATGCTATACCATATTTCGGCAGAATCACTGTTATTTTTTCAGATTGTTGACTGTTCTTCGTAAAGAATCGCTGAATGATAGTACGATGTATAGAAGCATCAAAAAATACGGTGGCCATGAAGATCATCACAATCGGAAATACTCCGATTTGAAACAATAATCCGGTAATGGAATGAAAGACAATCACTGAAGCAAAGGCATAATATCGAGTTCTTGGATAGATCAAAAATAGAATGATAAAGAGATCATAGAACATTCCAAACCAAGCAAAGACATAGGCTGTACTATCAAGTGCAAGCAATGGACCAATTATGGGGAGTGATGCATGTGCGGGGAGCCATATCTTGAGTGGCAAAGCGGAAAAGAGCCAATCAGCATTGACTTTCGCAATGCCGGCATAGACATAGATTATTCCAATTTGAAAGAATACAATCAAATGTGTCCAATAAGGCACAATATCCGCTTCTTTCACGCGACCAGATTTCACGTCCAGTGATGCAATAACATGAGCAGGTAGTATGCAGAGAATCAAAGAGAACACACTCACCGCATAATAGTGATTCAAATAAAATGAGACATCCCACAATTCAATATATGTGAAGCTCAAGAACATGAACGCAGACATTATTCTGAATCTGTATCCCAAGATCACGCAGATTGAAGAAACAAGAAGGACTAAAAATGTTACATAGATTATGGGAGTAGAGGGTGCTGAGAAGATCTCTAATCCATAATATGGAAAGTGGAAATCAGGTTGGATATATTGCAAGTCTATCCAACCGAGAAGAATGAATCGCACCGTGCTGATTAGTATGAGCATTCCCAAACCCATGCGAAAATATGCAAGGGTTGGGGCCGAAGCCGGAGCATTGAG
>JALRFC010000114.1 GCA_023253875.1 Candidatus Kapaibacterium sp. | reverse complement strand
AAAAAAGATTTTGTTGTTTTTTCTTCTGGAAATAATGAACGCGAAAGGTCTTTATTAGCCGACCTTAAAAAATTAGAGCCTGATATTTCTTAGGATTGAATATGAACACACTAAGTCATGCATTATTGATTTTTTTCCTTCACACATTTATGGGTTTGCAATTGCATGCTCAAAATGGAGAAGAGATTGCAATCAATGCAACAAAACAAACAGATAGTATCAAGCCTACTGTCATGATTGCTGAGGTGACACTTGGCAAAGAAATGCCTTTACAATTAATTGCAAAATCTGATGCTGCTATGGCAATTGCATTGGGTGCTGCAGATCGTTTTCGATATATACCTTTTGCAGACAGAGATTCTGTCGCAGCTATTTTCAAAAGTCTGAATGCTGAACCAACAGCATTTAATGTTGGCCAAGAGATTAAAGCTGAAGTATTATTATTTCTTCGGATAGATCAGCTTGGGAATTTACTTCGTGTTGAAATTCAGGCAAAGGCGGGAAATCAATATACTCAAACAGTCTCTGGAATTGGACTTGGATTATTGAGATATAGAGACACGAGCAATGTTATAGTATATGAGCCTACATTGATAGAAGCAATGCAGAGAGCATTGTGTGCAATTACGGGTGATTCAAATTTGTATGCTCATGTAGAAGATAGTTCCTATATGGTTTATCCTGCTGAACCGCTCACATTTTTAAGTATGGAATTGGATAATAAAAAACAGAAATCTTTATGGGCAATATTCCAGAATAATGAAGTCAATTCATTTTATGGATTACAAGTTTTATTTGAAGCAGCATCGAATTTAAAACATGTCATTCCCATTGATTTGGATACCAGAGATTCAGTGTATGCACTAAAGCAGGTATATGGAGTTGAAAATCATATTCGACCTACGCAAACTGAATTGAAGGTCTTATATGATGTTGGATTGACATATGGGATTACAGGTCTTGTTGAAAAAACTCAAGATGGAGCAGAGCTTACATTGACATTGCAAGAAATCACACAAAAGGGTGGATTGAAGAGACTGAAATCATTAACTGCTGGATTTTCCGAGGACTCATTGGAGGGTTTTAAGAAAACAGCGACAAAATTGCTTCGCAGGTTATTACGATGAATAATTCTTTTGTCGTTGATCGTAGGAGAATTTCAGCAATCACAGAGCGTGGTTATGAAAGCATTAATGATGAACTAGTTTGCAAAGAAGATGCATCATGCATAGTGTATTGGATGTCGAGAGATCAACGTATAACCGATAATTGGGCATTGATAGCATGCATGGAACAATCTCAGAAACGACAATTACCAATTCGTATTCTCTTCACTTTGGTACCGGAATTTCTAGATGCAACCATAAGACAATATGATTTCATGATAAAGGGATTGGAGGAAGTTCAACAGCAATCTTTGAAATTGGGCATACCATTTCATTTGATTTTGGATTCTGATCCTGCAGCAACTGTTACTGCCTTTGCAGACACATACAATGCAGGAATGATCATCACTGATTTTGATCCCTTGAAGATAAAATTGGAGTGGAAAAGAAAAGCAGGTATCAGCTTACAATGTCCATTATATGAAGTGGATGCACATAATGTCATACCGGCTCGGTTTATATCTCAAAAAACAGAATTTGCTGCTTATACTTTGCGACCCAAAGTACACAAAGTATTACACGAGTTTCTCATTCCCTACCCTGAAGTGCAATCGTTTACACAGGATCTTTCACAAGATTCTAGTTTTTCAGCACAGGAAGTATTGCAAAAAGTTCGTGTCAGAAAGGACATACAACCTGTGCGCACTTTTACACCCGGACCACATGCAGCGATGATTGCCTTGGAATCATTCATTGGATACAAATTGCATGATTATGGTGAAAAACGGAATGATCCAAACATGGGTAATGTATCCGACATGTCACCTTGGTTGCATTTTGGCTCTATTTCATCTCAGACTATTGCCTTGAAGATCAAAGGAAGCAATAGCAATAAAGAATCTATTGATTCTTATTTGGAAGAATTGATTGTTCGCAAAGAGCTTGCAGATAATTATTGTCTTTATACAAAAGAGTATGACAATTTCAATGGTTTTCACAATTGGGCACAAACTTCATTGAATGCTCATCGTTCTGATACGAGAGAATACATATATAGTCAAGAACAGTTTGAACAAGCCATTACACATGATGCTTTATGGAATGCGGCTCAGCTTGAAATGATGCATACCGGAAAAATGCATGGTTATATGCGAATGTATTGGGCAAAAAAAATCCTTGAATGGACACAAACCCCTGAAGAAGCACAATCCATTGCCATTTACTTGAATGACACATATGAATTGGATGGCAGAGATGCAAATGGCTATACTGGCATTGCTTGGAGTATTGGCGGAGTTCATGATAGAGCTTGGTTTGAAAGGCCTGTCTATGGAAAAATTCGCTATATGAATGCAAATGGATGCAAGTCTAAGTTCGATGTCAAAAAATACATCAACTCGCATATGTCAGATAGAAAAGGTGATACTTTATTCTAAAATCAGAAATTCTCTTTGCAAAGGAAGATAATACTCTTAAATTTGCAGTCCCTTGACCTCATAGTAGGTCAATTACGGCGGGTGTAGCTCAGTGGTAGAGCAGCGGTTTGTGGCTCCGCTGGCCGCGGGTTCAATTCCCGTCACTCGCCCCCAAGCTCGGCAGATTTCTGTCGAGCTTTTTTTATAGTAATTGGGCCGATTCCCCTGACTCGGCCCAATGCAGCATGAGGTATGAGGTGGGAGTACCTGCATGTATATGAATTATTGAATGACGGCAACATGAAATGGTATCGGTGCTGGGTTGACTGCATTTGCAGTTGCATTGATGAATGAAATACGAATGGTATTTGCTTGAAGAATGCGAACTGAAGCGATGCTAATTCCAGAGAGTAAATCTTCTGTTGGTGATGCATGAGCAATCCCTCCTGCTTGAATTCCATTTACAGTAATGTCACAGTATCCAACCCCTCCATTAGGATTAAGATTGGGACAATCAACTGAGATGGACTGTTGAAGTATGATTGCATTTCCCCATGTCAATTGTCCTGAAGTTTGAACTTTCAATAATTGATTATCATAACTAGGAGGTTGCAAAGGAAGTGTATATGTGATATTTGATTCTTGTCCTCCGGCTTTGATCATTGTATAATGATTATCAGCTGGATATGTTCCATTATTTGATCCTGGTTCATAGAAAAAAAGTCCATGCGCATTCCCGTCATTAGATGCAAGCCAGATATCCATATTTCCCAATACCATAGTATTTGCTGAACCAATAGTCATATTCCGATTATTTGAGGTATTATTCCCTAGTGTACCAATGGTATTTTCTGCTGTGCTTGAAAAAGTCAACCCCGAACCTCCCAGGATGATACCATTTTGCGATGAAATGGTATGATTCTTTCCTCCAAGTATGATTGACCTTGTTCCACTGAGATTAGCATTATATGTTGACATTGCAAGTCCAAATTGTGCAGACACAGAATTATAGCTACCTCCAATTACGGCTGAATATTGTCCACCTGAGTAATTATTTGAACCACCTAGTGCTATAGAACTTTCATTACCTGCGGTATTATACACACCATTCGTTATGGAGTATGCTCCAACTGAGGTATTACCATATCCTCCTCCAACAACTGAATATTGTCCACTAGCTTGATTATTGTAACCACCAAGTATGATGGATCCATAACCTTGTGCACTATTTGATAAACCGGATAAAACAGCAGATGCATTACCTGGTGCTGCATTATTTGCACCTCCAATCAATACGGAATGATTACCTGCAGCAACTTGATGATTTGCATTTCTACTTATTTGAAGATCAATGGCATTTATTCCTCTTTTCATACCACCAATTGCGGTATTATCTGGTATTGCAGTTAATACAGATCCATTACCTTTTGGATTGACTGCGATATCAATGCTGGATTCTGAACCTTTTATTGAAAGCGCATGTACCGGTATTGATGTATTTGGCCATTGTGTTGTTCTGCTTTCTCTGAAATACAGCAAAGTGTCTCTTATGATTGGTACAAATAACCATTCACTTCCATTCCAAGAAATAGTATTGCCAATACTTGCTCCAATTCCTGATAATTTTGAAAGTGTCACTGCATTTGCGGCCAGCATATTTGATTGAATCTTCCCTACTCCAATACTTGGATTCGGATATGTTCCTGTTAGATCACCGCCCGCTGTACCACTCGGTGGTAATGTTGAAGGAATTACTCCTGCAGCAATTTTGGAAGCTGTGATTGCACCAATGGCAATAGATGGATTTGGATATATACCTGTTAAATCACCACTTGCTATGCCACTTGGTGGTAATGTTGTAGGAATTACCCCACTTGCAATCTTGCTATATGTTATCGCACCATTAGCGATTGTGGGATTCGGATATGTCCCACTTAAATCACCACCCGCAGAACCACTCGGTGGAAGTGTTGTGGGAATGACACCACTTGCGATTTTTGATACAGTGATGGAGCTGTCTTTCAATTGACTGGTGCCAATCACATTATTCGCGATTGTTGGATTTGGATAAGTACCGCTTAAATCACCGCTCGCAGTACCACTCGGTGGAAGTGATGAAGGAATGACATTAGCAGCGAGTTTTGATAAAGTTATCAAGCTGTCTTTTAATTGACTCGTTCCAATCACATTATTACTGATTGTGGGATTCGGATAATTCCCACTCAAGTCACCACCTGCAATACCACTCGGTGGAAGTGTTATTGGAATGACACCTGTTGCGAGTTTTGATGAAGTAATCACTCCATTCGCAATAAATGGATTTGGATATGTTCCCGCCAAGTCACCACCGGCTACCCCTTCCGGTGGCAACGAGACAGGAATTACCCCTGATTGAATTTTATCAGCAGAGATTATAGAGTCTTGTAGATGATAGTTTTCTATTCTCATAGAATCGATAAATAATCTTGGATATACCCCTCTGATATCGCCTGAGATTGATTGATTTATTCTTAACAGCGTATCACTTTCATCAATATCTATCTTGTCATTTTGTATGATGATACCTTTGCCTCCCTTGTACTCAATGTAATTATCAGTAGATGGAGTCCACAAAGTACCATTCCACTTTAGCACTTGTCCGACTAAAGCACCACCGGAAGATAGCTTGATTGGAGGAATATCAAAGTCTATCAATTTCTCAGAAGAAATTGACCTATCTTTTAACTGTGCATCTGAAATTGACTGTTCCCTGACTGAAAACGCTATACTATTATATGATGCAGTAACTTCGAGAATAGAATCTGTTGTAAGATTCAATGAATCATAGTTCAAAGAAATTAAAAGTTCATTATCTCTTTGAGAAATACCAATTGTACTATTGCTTATAACGTTCACTGAGTCTGTTATACCATTCATACTCTTTATCACACCACTCAATCCCCCTTTTACAGAATCAGCAATCAATGAATGCAATGCCAATGGTACAGCAGTTAATTGCATTCTTGGTTTTGCTTCGACTTCTCCTATGATATTCATCCCAAGCCATAGTGGTTGAGAGAAATCTACTTCCAATGGAATATTGGAACCAAGATATACCGTAAACCACCCAGACTTAGGGGTTATTTCATGAGCCTCTTTCCATAGTTCATTATTCAATATCGGATGAGAATATATTCTAAACTCCATCTGAATAGTGGAGTCAATTGGATTTCCAAATTGATCTAACAATTGACCTTGATATGTAAACACACCCTCAATGTTCGCTAATACATTGTGATAATTCAATAGAATCAAAAGAATACAAACAAGATTTTTCATTTTTACCCCTATAATTATATCAACATGAACACATCTGCAACCTATTGATTTACAATATATTTAGCATCACTGCAACAACTCCTGAAAATCACTTAATAAAAATATTGAGCTTTGACTTTTAAAAATCTTTCCGTAATTACGTAAAGCAACATAGAGATAAGAGGGATTCGATTTTTTTTCAAATAGGGTAAGAGTTTTCATTATACAGTCTCGATAAGAGGCATTTTTCATGTTTACATCAGGAGATTCATTATGATGAATCACGAAGAAAATCTCAATGATGATCAAGTTCCCAATTCTCAAAACACTAATGCAGAGAATGCTGGAATGAATGAGTCTGAACACCCCTTGATCACAAAGCTGAAGAATGAAATTGTTCAGCTTCAACAATCACTCGAAATTCGCATTGAAGAAAATAAATATCTTCGAATGCAGATTCACCGATTGGACAAAGGAGTAAAAACAGACAATCTTCCATTTATCCCAAATCTGAGATCAATTGCAAAAGAAAGAAAAGGAGCATATATACTGGGGCTGCATGACACTGAT
>JALRFC010000113.1 GCA_023253875.1 Candidatus Kapaibacterium sp. | reverse complement strand
AGCATCACGTAATTTGTCAAAAACCGGATTCAAATGTGCGACAGTAGCACCGGGCTCATAGATGTCAAGCAAAGCATCATACCGATTGTCTGCATATCCTCTACATTCTGCT
The DNA here is from genome assembly GCA_023253875.1 of Candidatus Kapaibacterium sp. Lineage (GTDB taxonomy): Bacteria > Bacteroidota > Ignavibacteria > Kapaibacteriales > UBA961 > UBA961. The sequence continues at coordinate 6,299 of JALRFC010000113.1, read as the reverse complement.
TCTTCCCTTTTGAGTGTCAATAATTCATCAAGAATTGGTTCAAAAATCGAGAAGTCTTTTTTAGATCTGGCCTCTTTCCAAATGTCCTGACCCAATGCTTGGGCTTTGGAAACTTTCTTCACCAAATCTTCCGGTAATTTCACGGCCTTTTCATGCTCTTCAACAAATAATCGCATGAGTGGATGTTGATCGGCATTATGTCCTGTTTTGAGCTTGTGTACCAATTCTTTGGCTTGCTCTCCGGTAAGCATTTGATGCATCAGAGTACTGAGCGTTGAGATTTGCTCAGCACGCATGATCGAAGCACCATGGGGCATATATGTTTCTTGATCCCAATTCAGCACAGCAGTTGCTGCACCAATATCGCTGATTGTATTCATTAAGGAAATTGTTTGCTTTTGCAAGACTTCACTATTCATCATATACTCCGAATGGTAAATCGACCTTATGCCGATGTATAAGAGAGAAGATGGGATAACCAGGAATTACCAAGTTTTTCGAGCACTGAGTTTTGTCGCAAACGACTCTTCAAATGTGCAAAATCAACTCTATCCAATTCTTGATCTTGATTGAAACAGGAAAACACTGGTGTGATTTCTTTGCCTGTTTCAGGATCGACATGTTTCTGCAGACATTGCGCACAGATTTCTTTCATCATGCACTGCATCGGTGAATTAATGGATCCGATTGCAATATGTTCACCAAGAAATGGTTGCAATACACCTCTCCTTGCTTCACGTACTGCATTCATCATACCATCACTGCCGATGGCAATAATTCTTGAAACTGCATTCATCGGAATAACTTGTTCACCTGCTCTGCCTTCCGCATAGGCAAGCATTGCTTGAATAATATTTCCCCGATAATGAACATCCTGAGGTCTTCTTGGTTCAATCTCTGCACCGGTATCCGTGCACCAGACAATTTTATCAGTAGAAGACTCAATCTCATCCATCTTGAATACATCCTCGCCCTGCTTATAACCGGCGAAATACATCACATTACAGCCTTGCTTCTTGAGTGCTTTTGAAATGGAAAATAATACTGCATTACCGAGTCCACCACCCGCGAGCAAGACAGTTTCACCGAATGGAATTTCTGTGGGTGCACCTGTTGGACCCATCACGACAAGTCTTTGTCCGGGCTTCACATATTGCACAAGACGTGAAGAAGCACCAATCTCAAGGACAATCATGGAGAGCAAACCTTTGTCTACATCGGTCCATGCACCTGTCATTGCCAGTGCTTCCATGGACATGGTTTTGCCATCTATGATAATTGGATCTGTCTCATAATTCTGCATGCGATAAAATTCACCGGGACGAAAATTCCTTGCGGCTGCCGGAGCATGAACGATGATTTCGGTGATTGTTGGAGTCAATTTCTCAACATGCACCACGGTAGGTTTGAATTCTTTGTCCAATCGTTCAAAAAAGTCATTAAGCTCGGATTGATTTGGCTCATATCCTGATTGCTCTGCTTTTTTGATATCATCCGTAAACAATGAAGCTATATGAGAATATCCATTCTTTGCACTGGCCATTGCTTTCACAACGCTACCGGCATAATAAGGATGTCCGTCTCCAAAAAAGGAAACGAGTTTTCCCTCTTGCTCATAGGATGTGAAAAATGCTTGCGAAAAATCATACAATTCAGGTGTGATTTTCATCTTCTCACTCATTGATGATCAACATTGCATCACCATAAGCGAAGAGTCGATAATCACTCTTTATTGCTCTCTTGTATGCCTTGAACAGTAGTTCCTTTCCCGCAAATGCGGCAGACAATAAGATGGAAGGTGTTGCAGGTGGATGAAAATTCGTGATGAAACGATTCGCGATTTTGAACTCATATGGAGGATAAATAAATTTATCTGTCCATCCCTTATTCGGCTTAACTGCACCGGTTGTCAATACGCTGGCTTCCAATGCACGAGCCACGCTACAACCAACGGCATAGACATTTTTCTTGGACTTGAGCGATTTATTAATCGTGTCTGCATTGTCTTTGGTGATCTCAAAATATTCAGAGTACATGCGATGCTTTGTAAGATCTTCCACTTCGATATTCTCGAAAATTCCTTGACCGATATTCAAGCTCACTGTTGCAATACGCACTCCTTTTGCTTCCAATTCTTTGAGCATCTTTTGGGTAAAATGCAAACCTGCTGTTGGAGGCGCTATGGAAGCAGTCTTATTCGGATTTGCAAATACACTTTGATATGTTTCTTTATCATGCTCTGTTGGATCACGCTTGATATATGCGGGTAATGGCATTTCACCAATACGCTCAATCACTTTGAACAGATCACCATCATAACTGAATCGAACTGTTCTTCCACGATTGGTGGTATTATCAACTACTTCACAATAAAATTTATTGTTGTCGAAGTAGATCTTATTCCCAATACGGACTTTTCTTGCAGGCTCTACTAACACATCCCAAATTCGTTCCTGCGCTTTTAATTCTCGAAGCAACATCACTTCGATTTTTGCATTGGTCTTTTCTTTCTTCCCAAATACGCGAGCTGGAAATACTCTCGTCTCATTCACAACAATGCAATCACCTTTTTGGAAATAATCCATGATGTCCTTGAATGTTTTATCCTCCATTTCACCGGTGGCTTTATTCAATACCATCATTTTGGCGGAATCTCTCGGATCAGCAGGAAATTTTGCAATATTGGATTTCGGGGCGATATACCTGAATTCTGATAATTTCATGTGCGGTACAATTCTATAATGAGACAAGTGGAAAACATGTGGATAACTCTGCAAGCTCTTGACAATCTTAGAATTGGCAAGATATCACAACAGATTCCCTGATCATATATATGATTCAGGACCGTAAATATACTGTTTCAGGAGGGGGGTTGTCAATATATTTTTTCCTTTTTGGCCACTGAAAACAGTAAAAAACAATGAAATTTGCTCTTCATTGGAGTGAAAAAACAAACATGATGCAGAAAGAGTTCGAATTAGTTTCACAGTATAAACCTGCCGGTGATCAACCCGATGCAATTCGACAATTGTCGGAAGGAATAGTTCGCGGAGATACATTTCAAACACTACTAGGTGTGACAGGATCCGGGAAAACATTCACAATTTCAAATGTTATTGCCGAATGCAAAAGACCTGCATTGATTATTTCTCCAAACAAGACTCTTGCCGCACAGCTATATGGTGAATTCAAACAGTTCTTTCCGAATAATAATATTGAATTTTTCATTAGCTATTATGACTATTATCAACCTGAAGCATATATACCAACAACAGATACATATATAGAAAAAGACTTTGCCATCAATGATGAGATTGACAGACTTAGACTTCGAGCGACCAGTGCTTTGGTAGAGGGAAAAAGGGATGTCATCATCATTGCATCCGTGAGTTGTATTTATGGTATTGGTGATAAAGAATCATTTGCATCCATGGTGTTTCATTTGTTTGAAGGACAAGAAATAGATCGCAAAAAACTCATTTATAGACTCACCGATTTATTCTATTCAAGAAATGATTTTGAATGGACAAGAGGCACATTCCGCGTTCGAGGCGATGTCATTGATGTTATGCCAGCACAAGAAGACGAAAAAGGCATTCGCATTGAAATGTTTGGAGACACCATCGAAAAACTCAGCATCATTTCCAGAGTTGAAGGTCAATTGCTTGGTAGAATTGATTCCGTTACACTCTACCCTGCCAGACAATTCGTGACACCCCAAAATGAATTGATTCGAGCAATGGCCGATATCAAAAATGAACTCAGCGACCGTTTGATTGTTTTACGAAAAGAAGAAAAATTACTTGAAGCACAAAGACTCGAGCAAAGAACGCTGTATGATTTAGAAATGATGAAAGAAGTTGGGTATTGCTCGGGGATTGAAAACTATTCGATGCACTTGACAGGAAGACAACCCGGTGATCGACCACAATGTCTATTTGATTATTTCCCGGATGATTATCTCTTGATTGTGGATGAAAGTCATGTGACCCTTCCACAACTTCGAGCAATGCATAATGGTGATAGAAAACGTAAAATGACATTGGTGGATCATGGGTTTAGATTGCCATCTGCATTAGAAAACAGACCACTCAGATTCGAAGAAGTTGAAGAACTCATTAATCAGGCAATTTTTGTCAGTGCCACACCGGCTGATTATGAATTGGAAAAATGCGAAGGTGTCATAGTCGAACAAGTGATTCGACCCACAGGACTTCTAGATCCTGCCATGGACATAAGACCCGTTCGCACACAAATCGATGATCTACTTTATGAAATTCGCTTACGCATTCCAAAGAAAGAGCGCGTGCTTGTAACTACCCTCACAAAACGCATGGCTGAGGATTTATCTGAATATCTCACGAATTTGGGCATCAAGGTTGCCTATATTCATTCAGAAATTGATGCTCTTGAGCGCGTGGAAATTTTACGCAATCTCAGGCTTGGTGAATTCGATGTTCTGGTAGGTGTGAATCTACTTCGCGAAGGTTTGGATATGCCCGAAGTTTCACTTGTTGCCATACTGGATGCTGACAAAGAAGGCTTTTTGCGTAGCGAACGCTCTCTTCTGCAAATTGCTGGTAGAACAGCAAGAAATGCCGATGGACTAGTAATTCTGTATGCTGACAAAATCACACGTTCAATGCAAGCAGTATTGGATGAGACCAATCGAAGAAGAGAAAAACAAATCGCATATAATACCGAACATGGAATCAATCCAACAACAGTCTATAAATCGCTCGAAGAAATTTTACAGTCCACTTCAGTAGCAGACATCCAAGCCAATAAAGTAAAGAAAAGAACTGAGCTTGAACAAGCAAGAGTTCGAAGGTCCGCCGAACCGATGATGAAATATCTCACTGATGATCAAAGAAAAGATTTGATAGAACAACTCTATGAAGAGATGAAAAAAGCCGCGAGAGATCTTGACTTTGAACGTGCAGCGGAACTAAGAGATGAGATTGAACGGTTAAGAGCCCTTTCATAATGGAGAATTACAATGAGCATTTTTCTTATCACAGGTGCATCATCCGGTATTGGTGCTGAACTCTCGAAAATCGCTGCACAAGACGGACATTCAGTTGCAATCTGCGCACGAAGACTTGACAAATTACAAGCAGTTCAACAAGAAATCATTTCTGCCGGTGGCAATTGTCTTGGCATGCAGGTGGATGTAAGTATTCCCGAACAAGCACAAGCATGCGTTGAACAAACAATACAGCATTTCGGTGGAATTGATATTCTCGTGAATAATGCAGGTCGTGGAAATCTCGCCTCGGTAGAAGATACCACACCTGAACAATTGCAAAGCATATTTGGAGTAAATGTCTTTTCACTGTGGTATATGTCGGCACCCGCGCTCAAACACATGAAGACACAAGGTTCAGGACATATCATCAATATCGCAAGTGTTGCAGGAACAATGGGTTTTCCTTTCAATAGTGCCTATGTGTCCGCAAAACATGCCGTAATGGGCTTTACTGCTTCTTTGCGAGCGGAACTTGCCGGTACCAATATTCATGCAACTGCTGTGTGCCCGGATGGTGTGATCACAGAATGGGGCGCAGTGACTGAGGGTGGACCGATTGGTAATCTCTTCATGTCAGGAATCAGAGAATCACGAGGCATTGCCAAAGAACTTGGTATCAATCTCGCTCCACTTGTTCCCATGTTGAGTGCCAAGGATGCAGCACAAATCATTTATGATGCCTCGATGAATCCACCATCACATGATGTCTATACTCATAAAGGCACGCATGAACGAGCAATCGGATTTGCTCAGAATAGAAGCGAAGCAGAAAAAGCCATGCTTGCACTCTATATTGGAATGCAAAAGGCTTATGGTCAACAATAGAAAATGCGTATTTTGAGTCATATCGGATAATGACTCAGGCCTGTTACACACTGCATTCCGGTAGAGGGTACGGACTATAGACTCATCGTTTTCCGACAATTGAATTCTTCAGGCGATCCACAATGATCGCCTTTCTTTTTGCACTGCTGATTATCACATGATCATTGATATTGTTCTCATCTCTTATAATACGCAAACATTATTACTCAAATGTTTGAGTACACTTCATCATGTACCTCAAGGTATTGAAATTGGAACAATCATAGTCGTTGACAATGCATCAAATGATTTAACCGTTGAGAATATTCGTGCTACTTATCCGGATGTACAAGTCATTGCATTACAAGAAAATCTTGGATATGCATCAGCAGTGAATATAGGATTCGAACAAACAAAAAGTGAATGGGTATTCATTGGAAATGCTGATATAGAATTTCGACCAAAT
>JALRFC010000112.1 GCA_023253875.1 Candidatus Kapaibacterium sp. | reverse complement strand
TATCACCTCTTGGAAAAAGCATAAAAAAAACACCGGGCATGGTATTTGTAGTGTGGAAAACTCTGAATTTTCGTATTTTTAAGACCATGGTAAGTTCTATTGTATACTAAGCTATTCCTAATATTAGTTATTGTATTCCATGGCTTTTACAAGAACAATCATTTGAGATCAAGATGAAACGCAGGTCATTTCTTCATTCTATTGGTGCTGGTTTTTCTGCACTTGGTTTTGCTTCAATGCATGCAAAATCAAGGAGTGGGAGCGGAGAATTTGTACATACAACTGAGTCCGTCCTCTCCAATAATATGAACAAACATGCTGATATTGTTTCATTGCTTCCTATGGCTTTGAAGAAAGGCTCAACAATTGGAATAACAGCTCCCGCGAGTGGAGTTGATAATGCGGAAATTCAAGAAGGAATTTCATTGTTAAAGGCCAGTGGATATTCAATCGTATTAGGAAATACATTAACCAGAAAATTTGGATATCTGTCAGCTCCGGATTCAGAAAGAGCTGCAGAATTCATGGAGTTTGTGGAAAGGCCTGACATAGATTGCATTCTCTGTGCTAGAGGTGGTTATGGCGTGATGAGAATTTTACCTATGCTTGATTTTGGTGTAATTAGGGCAAATCCAAAAATCATCATTGGATATAGTGATATCACCGCTCTTCTCGTTGCAATTACTAAACTTAGCAATGTCATTACCTATCATGGCCCGGTAGCATCTTCGACTTTTGACTCATTTACCGTTGATTTTTTCAAAAAGACCTTATGTAAGCCTTCTGCAAATGAAGCTGTCACAGAGCCTGTGGATGTGGAATATCAACCGATTACCTTTGCTGATTCCAGAATGACCACATTATCAAAAGGTATCGCTAAGGGAAGATTGACCGGTGGCAATTTATCCATGATTGTTGCCACTTTGGGCACACCATATGAAATTGACACAAAAGACTCTCTTTTATTCTTGGAAGATATTGCTGAAGAGCCATATAAAATAGATAGAATGCTAACACAGCTATGGCTTGCGGGAAAACTTCAACAATGCGCCGGAATCATATTAGGTCAATTCAAAAATTGCGAAGCGAAGAAGGTACCGGGATTCGAAGTTTCATTTTCATTACAACAAGTATTGGAATCTCGCATTACTTCGTTAGGTATTCCTGCTGTTTATGGTCTTCCTATAGGACATGTCAAGAGCAAAATGACAATTCCTTTGGGAGTGATGGCTGAATTGGATGCCGGAAACAAATCATTTACAATCATGGAAAGACCGGTCACCGTTTCTTGAAAGGAATCGTGACTATTTCCCATGTCAGCTGTCATTAATGCAAATCCGTGAATGTGCAGCAATTCACGATTGTACTACTTAGAACTACATTTATCTCATATTTGATTGGAGAATCTTCGATGATTCTATTTCTACGTTCACTCACTCTATGCTTGGTGATGGTATCCGCATTCGGAGTCTCGTTCGCACAGAACAGATTCAATGCCTATACTCCCGATGCTGAGAAGTTTCCCAAAGTTCGCGCCTTTTATGAGGCAACGGACAATAATAATGTTCCCTTAACAGGAATTACTTCCAGTGATTTCCGTGTGGTTGAAAATGGCATCACCATTCCCGCATCTGATATCACTCAAAAATGTTCAACGATTGTTGATGGACCGGAATTAAGTGTTGTTTTGGTTATTGATAAAAGTGCATCAATGTCCGAACAAGTTGGCTCAAGACCTGAAGAGACTCGTTTCCGATTTGTGAAACAAGCATCAAAACTCTTCGTGAGCTTATTGAATTTTATTGGAAGAACCAAAGTTGCCATTGTATCTTTTGATGGTCAAGCTTATCTTGAACATGATTGGTCAAATAATAGAAACTCCTTGCTTAAGGCAATTGATTCGATGATTTTGGGATCAGCTACATATTATGATCCACCATTATTACATAAACAATGGGGCGCAACAACACTGATAAAAGACAGATATGTTCGCGAGAATCTTCCTGCAACTGTCAAGAAAGTTATCATCTTTTTGACTGATGGTGAACCGAATCGTGCCCCAACAAGAGATACAATCAAGAAAGAATTACTTGATAATGGAATTGCATTTTACGCAATCACAGCGTTCACCGGTATGAATAAAGATCTTGCAAATTGGGCAGATATTACCGGCGGCGAACATTATGAAGCAAACTCAAAGGATGCTTACAATAAATTGCAAGAAATTTATGCCGAGATTGCAAAGAAATTGCAAGCAAAAGAAGTCTGCTATCTCGAATGGAATTCTCCAATGGGATGTAGCGAAGAAAGCAGAACCAGAACAGTGTATATCACCTTGCAAAAAAATATCAATATCATCGATACCTCAACCTATCAAGCTCCTCCTTCCAGTGTTATGCAATTGGCGGTCAATCCACCTATTGTTTCCTTTGGCAATCCTGCAATTGGAGGATCGATTGACAAAACAGTCAATGTGGAGGCGAAGAATGGAAAACTTGTTCTGACTGCTGACCCTCCGGCGCCTGCAGGTGATGCAAGTTTTACCGTGACGAGTTTTAATGGTACTGCATGGAATGGTTCAACACCACAAGTCATTGATTCAGGAAAGACCGGTATAGTTGGCGTACGTTTCACACAAGGCACCACGTTGGACTTCAGACAAAGCGGACTTAGAATCAAAGGCAATCCTTGTGATCCCCCACTCATTCCACTTGTTGGTGGTGCTGCCGATATTCAACTTTTGGATCCGATCAATTCGGAAATTCGTTCCACTTGTAATGATTTAACCATTCTATGGGCAGGTGTTGATTCAACACAAGAAGTCATCATACAATATAGTGCAGACAATGGTGCTACGTGGAATCTTCTCACAGATAAAGCCAAGGGACTCAAATATATTTGGTCATCTGATGAATTGAAAAAACTCAGCACAAAAGGACAATATAAGATTCGAGTAGGTTTACCCCCATCCAAAACCTATGTGTGGGTTAAGAACATTGGTGGGACATTGACTGACTCAAGCGTAAGTCTTGCATTGTCTCCAGATGGTCAATTCTCATACGTAGCTGGTAATTTTGAAGGCAATGCATCTTTTGATGGAAAACCAATGGTTAGCACTTCCGGCAGTAGAGATGGATTCTTTGCCAAGCTCGATGTTGGTGGAAATGTTCAATTTGTGAAAAATGTTGGCGGCCCCGGTACTGATGCAGTGACAGGTATTGCTGCCGGCGATAATAATGCAGCTTATGTTACAGGTCATTTCATCGGTGAAGCGACATTTGGTTTTGTAACCAAGAAATCATCAAGCTTAACCGGAAGAAATTTCTTCATGTCTCGCATAGAGCCTGATGGTGGAACCATTATCGTTCATACACTTGGAGCAACTGCAACCAATCCAACAGCTGAAGCATATGGTGAACGTATTGCATGGGATCCATTTGAAAAAAGAGTTTATGTTGAAGGTATGTATAAAGGTGTATTGACTGCAACGATGAGAGATGGAACGAAAGCTACCATCACAAATCGTACACAACCCTTGGTATGGAAACCATTCACTGCTGTATTTGATCCTTCTGGAAGTTGGCTTGATCTTCAACCAACAAGAACGCAAGGTAAGCCATATACATCGTTGAATGCCACCGACAAAGATGGATGTTTATATGAAACAGGTACATTCACCGGTACAATGACCAAAGATCCTGGTAATAAAACAATTACTTCAGCTGGTCAGACAGATGGTTTCATCACAAAGTTCTGTGGAACTCCGTCAAGTCAATCTTCAAGTCTTCTTGCATTCCCACTTGCCAAAGCAAGATTATATAGCATTGATTCCAATATTAGATTCAATGTTGGTGTGACTGCAGTTGGAACACCTAAAGATCAAGTTCTCAGCACAGGTATATGTAATGATGGTAATCTCGATACTTTCATTGATAGTGTTGTTGTATCAGATCCCCAATTCAGTTTAAAATCAGTGCTCAATGGTCGTTTATTCCCTTCTGTCAATTGTGATACAGTACCAATTGAGATTTTGTTTACTCCAACTTCACCCGGCGAACATTGCGCAACGCTTACATTCTATGCAACATGTTCTCCTGTTGTCAAAATGACCATTTGTGGTGAAGCCGTTGAACCATGTGATTATGTACATGTTGAAGACACTGTCTTTGCAAATACATTGGTTGGTAGCAATAGAAGCATCACAATCTCAAAAGCATTGGAAAATAAGAGTAATATCTTGATCAATGGAAAGATGTCTGTTGGTGGCGCCAATGCATCTGATTACTCTATCAAGAGTTATCGCATGATTGATAAAAATGGCAATCCTTCGGTTGGTGATCCTTCAAATACATTCACAATCAAACCCGGCGGACATTTAGAGATCACAACAGAATTTAAGCCATTAGCAGTAGGCAAGAGACTTGCATTCATTGATCTTGGATTAGATACCGTTTGCGTAGATGCTAAAGTACAATTGTCTGGTGAAGGTGAAGCTCAGCTCACAGCTTCAGCAACTGACGCGATTTGGAATTGCGTTCCTGTTGGCAGTAAAGATCAAAAGAATGTCGTAATTACAAATAATGGTAATAGCGAACTATCAGTTAAGACCATTGGACTATTACAAAATAATGGCACATTCTCAATTGTGAATCTTCCAACATTGCCTGTAAATCTTAAAAAAGATGAGACAATCAATCTTACAGTTGAATTTGCTCCAAAAACAAATACAAATGGTTTATGGGATTCCGTACTAGTTACTGCAGTATCGGCAATTGATGCAAATATCAAGGCTCCTGATTTTGGCGCAAGAGTACAAGGGAATGGTTGTATCGGCGCTCCGGAATATTCAAAGAACTGTATTGATTCCGTTCGCATCGGTAGCAAATCTGCTCCAAAAACCAATGCATTGGTAATCAAGAATATGGGGCAAGGACCATTGAAGGTACTTTCAATCAAACCAATTCCACCAATTGAATTTGAATCATTTAGTCCTGCAGGTCCTTTTGATATTCCATTGAATGGCTCTCAAGATATCTCTGCAATCTTTATTCCTCAGAAAAAAGGTTTGCGTAGTGGTTTCGTTGAAATCGTGACTGATGCTCGTAATGTACCCGATACAGTTGAATTGTGTGGTACAGGATTCCTACCCGATACAGTCATCAATCTCGGTCTATTCAATGCTTGTGAGAATCCGATACTCACTCTTCCCTATCCGAATGTGAGCAGTTATGAAATCACAACAAATAATGCTGCGTCCGGTGATATTAATCAGTTTAGTATTTCACCATTGGGAAGTTTCAAGATTCCTGCAAATACAAATCACACATATTTGATTGCATTCACACCGAATGCAGCAGGCAAATACACAGTTAATGCACAACTTGGTGAGCGAAATGTAACAGTAAATGCTGAAGCGGTCACGCTTCCAGTTACCATTACATCTTCTATCAATCCAGGTGAAGTAACACCAGGACAAAAAGTTGCCTACAAAGTCAATGCTGATATCCAAGGAAATGTGGGTTCAGCACAGATAAATTCTTTAGATATCTTGGTGAATTATGATGCAAGGGATCTTGACTTCACTGGAACAATTCGTTCATTGAATGGTTGGACTTGGACACCATCTGTTAATGGTAATGTATTGACCGTTTCAGGCTCCGGTACTCCTGTCTTGTCCGGCAAAAAAGACTTGTTCGAGGCCGATTTCAATGCATACTTGGGTGATTCTACATCTTTCAAAGTATATGTTGAAGCAAAAGCAAAGGATGTTTTTGCAAAGTGCTTGGTTATTGATAATGACACTTCAACATTAAAGCTTGCTCCTATTTGCTTTGCCAATGGTAGATTTATCAGAGGTTCAGGATTAGGATATGCATTGATGGTTTCAGGTCAATCCCCTGCTTCGGACATCGCAACGATTGACTATTCAGTCGGGATTTCATCACATACCAATATTGAATTGTATAATTCAATGGGTCAAAAAGTTCATACATTATTATCTGGCCATGTAAAAGAAGGAGCATATCAACTTAGCATTGATGCTCAACAGCTTCCTGCCGGTATGTATACTTGTATCATGAAATCAGGTCCATTTGCAGATCAAGTACAACTCATCATTGCAAAGTGATAGAGTTCTAACACAAAAAAGCCCGCTCCACATTTATAGTGAAGCGGGCTTTTTTATTTGATCTACCTTATTTCTTCTCAGGTATTTCCTTATAGGTAACTCGATGATGCCTCATTCCCAATAGATTCTTTATGAATGATTCTTTGATTTCATTGAGTTGACCTGCACCTATAATCAATTCTATACCGTCACTATATGTAGCATCTTTAAAATCACCTAACCAGTAATGATCACCTATATTACCATCAAACGTGTGAAGAGTTCCATCATGATCGTAGTAGGTGTAT
>JALRFC010000111.1 GCA_023253875.1 Candidatus Kapaibacterium sp. | reverse complement strand
AATAAATTGCTCAGGGTTTCTATGACAATCCAAACACCATCCCATTGAGAGAGGTTTGAATTGAGAGACAACACCCATTGTTTCTACTGGTCCATGACATGACTTACAGTCTATTTGTGCACGGATATGTCTGCTATGATTGAAGTGGACATAATCAGGTACTTTATGAATTCTCACCCATTCAATTGGCTGATTCTTCTCATAGGCAGTACGAATAAGCTCCAAAGGTCCTGGATTGCCTCGCTCATTTTCCAATTGCATTGGAAGCACATGGCAATTCATACAGGTACTTGTGGTTGGTACCGGTGAATGAGCTGATACTTCAGCTTGTGCATGACAATACATACACTTAATTCCCAATCCTTTCATTTGAACACCATTATGCGAGATATTATCTTCACTTGCATGGAGCTTATGAGAAAAAGGAATTGGCTGAACAGGACGATAACCGACATCAGTCACTTTATTGTTCTGTCCGAAAATCAGAATCAAAGCTAGCGTCAATACAGTGCCAAGCACTCCAAGCGCTATTCCTTTGATTTTTTTGTCAGTAGCTTTGTTGAACATCGAAAAAACTCACAAAGAGAGATATATTCACAAATCAGTATTTCTATTTTTTTTGGCCGCATACACAATCCTCATTGAAATCAATGCGACTGTGGCAATTGGCATAATGAGCATGAAAAGCACGCTCCAGGAATAACTTTCGCCAACACTTGCTCCCGCACTTCCGGGAGTATATGCATCTTTACAATTTGGGCAAGCTAATGCTTGTTGAAATATTGTAAAGCAAAGGAACAATGTAGTTACAATTGTATGTTTCATTGCATGTTCCGCAAAATAGATTCTAAAGAATCAACTTGCTGAGTATCCAAGGCATCAAAATACCCTCTGATATGGGATTTTGAATCTATCAATATGATTCTTGCAGAATGATTTTGAGGTTGTTCAGCATAACCTATCATTAATCCATTCATAAACCTCTCAAGAATGGAATCATTATCCATTCTGATAAAGGTCCACCGCTTATCTGTAAACTTCATCTCCTGACGATGTCTTTTCAATGTTTCAGGGGTGTCAGTCTCTGGGTCAACAGTCACAGACAAAAATCGTACTGAATCTGAAGTATGCTTTGCGACGATAGAACTTTTCACTGCATTCAATTTGGGACAAATGTCACCGCATGAAGAAAAAAAGAAACTGACCAGCCACAATTTTCCACTTAGATCCTTCTGAGTCATCTTGACATTTGCATCGGTAGTTCCTGAAAATTCAGGAATAGTACCATAGTTTTGAGTTCTGCCAAGAATAGATTCTATGTCTTTCGACTGCTTCTGAGAATCACATGAATTGAGAAAGAACGAAATCACTATCAAAACCGCTATACATGGTTTTGAATAATTGTAAACCATGTCAAGGTCCTAACACATTTAACGCAAAGGTTAAAACAAAGAACAAGAATATGGGTACAAAAACAAATGCTCTGATAAATTTATTGTCAAACTTCAAATGCATAAACACATAAAATACCATGTATGCTTTGACAATAGCTATCAATAATCCAATTGCGATATGCAATGTATTACCTGCTTCGCCCCAACTTTTTGGAACCCAGTCAAGTGCTGCAACCCATGTTAGTACAGTCAATACAAACAATGCACTTGCAACTTTGATATATGAATCAAACATTGACTTGGAATCAGGATGATGTCCACTCATAGTTCTGGCTCCTTAATGCGCCGGGAAAATAAGATAGAGTACTGGAAAAAGAAATATCCAAACAAGATCTACAAAGTGCCAATACAAACCTAATGTCTCAACCTTGACAGGATGATTATATCCTTTCTTGGTAAATGCCTTGATGAACATATAGGTCATTGGTATCATACCGGCAATCACGTGAATGGCATGGAAACCTGTCATCAAGAAATAGAAAGAGAAAAATACATTTGTCCAAGGGAAGATATGATGATTGAACTTTGTGGAATATTCAATAGTCTTTACGATGAGAAATCCAAAACCACATAAAATGGTCAATCCAAGGAAGAGTTTGAATTTCCCTGTATTTCCCTTCTCTAAATTCAATATTGACAAGGCCATTGTCAATGATGAACCGATAAGAATAAATGTATTGAGGAGTGCAAGGCCTTTAGTTAATTCCGCTGCGGAATGCGAAAAGAGTTCCAGATTGGAATTTCTCAAAACAATGAATGCACCGAAAAAACCGGTGAAAAACATGATCTCGGATGCAAGAAAGATCCACATGGCTAATTTACCGTGTGGTACCTTGGTTACCGGTTCATGGGCTAAGGATAATCCAGATGACATTGTGTTTACAGTTGTTTATTGACAAACACCAACAAAAATATTCCCGACAAATACGCATAGGAAGCATAGAGTTGCAACTTTGCACTTTTACCATCTTTATGCTGCAAAAAGGAAATGCAAGCATAGATGAAAAACAGTGATAATGCAATCACTCCCATACCATAAACGAAACCTAATGCTGCATACTTCCACAAGAGAAGTGCTACTATCGAGCCAATCAAAGCATATGCAATGGATAAGAAAGAAATATACTGTGCTGTACTTTCTCCTCCTTCAGTGTGCATCTTGAATCCTGCTTGTTCATAATCAACTCGATAAATCCAAGCAAGTGCCAAGAAATGTGGTATCTGCCAAAACAGTAATACACCAAACAATAATAATCCCGGAAGATCTATTGAATTCGTATATGCTGTCCAACCACCTAATGCCGGTAATGCACCTGGCAATGCACCTGCATATAATGAAAGCTTTGTTTTTCTTTTTAGTGGAGTATACAATAACACATATGAAACTATGGTTATGACAGATAAGATTGCTGTCATTGCATTAATCCAAACAAATAGAATGAGAGCGCCAAAAAAACACAGCATCATTCCAAAGAGAAATGCAGTTTTTTGAGTAAGAATTCCTGAAGGTAATGCTCTCTTTGCAGTTCTTTTCATGGATTTATCATAATCTAATTCCATCACATTGTTCAGTACACAACTTCCTGCAGAAGTCAACATTGTACCTACCATTGCAAGAAGAAAATGAATGATCAGATAACCCGATGAGAAGAATTCTTCAAAATGCTTATCTATAGCTAAGTAATATCCCGCTGCAGCCGTGAGGACTATCATGCGGGTTATACCCGGTTTCGTTAATTCAAAGTACGCTTGTATTTTACTGACCTGATGATCTGTATCTTGTGATGACACGGTGCTACCGCAAAATGGTGAACAGTTATCAGGTCATCCTAATCTTAAGCTGAATGCGAATGTTCTTTCGCTTCATGACTATGAGATTCAACACCTTGTGGCTCTTCCCACTGAGGATAAAAATCAGATTCTCTATCCGGATGTGAAAACTCATATGGTCCACGATAGACACGAATGTCTGAATCAAAATTTCCATGACCCGGATGAGCCGGAGCAGCCCATTCGAGTGAATTTGCTTGCCATGGATTTCTTGGCGCAGGTTTTCCGTATTTAAGTGACCATAGAATATTAAAGATTAGAATGAACTGTGAAAATCCGAGAATGATTGCAGCAATCGTAATGAATTGATTCATTGGCTGATATTGCTGCAAAAACTCATAAATATATGGATTGTAAATTCTTCTCATATGTCCACCAACACCTAATAAGTGCATCGGATAGAATGTGAGATTAAAAAATACAAATGACCAATAAAAATGCTTACGACCTAAACTTTCATTGAGCATCTTTCCATACATCTTTGGAAACCAATAATAGATTCCAGAGAAGATCGCAAATAATGCACCACCGAAGAGTACATAATGAATATGTGCAACAATGAAATATGTATCATGGATATAGATATCAACAGGAGCTGAAGCCATGAATACTCCGCTCAATCCACCAATGATGAATGTTGCTATAAATGCCAAAGCATTCATATTGGCAGCAGTGAATCGAATATTACCTCTCCAAATTGTACCAAGCCAATTGAAAATCTTGATAGCAGAAGGAACAGCAATAACAATTGTTGAAAGCATGAATGTTGTGCCAAGCAAAGGATTCATACCTGATTGGAACATATGATGTCCCCAAACGATAAATCCAAGGAATGCGATACCCATAATCGCAAATATCATTGCTTTGTAGCCATATAATGGTTTACGAGCAAATGTTGACAAAACATCTGAAACAATTCCCATACCTGGCAAAATCATAATATATACTGCAGGGTGAGAATAAAACCAGAAGAGATGCTGCCAAAGAATTGGTTGACCACCACCACCAAGCAATTGTTTATGCTCAAGAAGTTGATTGCCATTCTGAATAAATGCACCAGTAACCAAAGAATTATCAGGTGCTCCAACAAGCAAATTATCCGGCATGAAGAATGAAGTATGCAAATATTGGTCAGCCAATTGCATTGAAATTGCAGCAGCCAATACCGGTGTACCTAGCGTAATGAGAATAGCAGTTATGAATAAACCCCACACGGTGAGAGGCATTTGAAACATCTGCAATCCTTTTGCTCTTTTGTTCAATATGGTAGCCATATAATTTGTAGCACCCATGATTGAAGAAAAACCAATCAAGAACAAAGAGATCAACCATGTTGTTTGACCTGCTCCACTAGATGGACCAAGTGGTGGATATCCGGTCCAACCGGCTGCTGCAGTACCCGAATCAAAGAAAAATCCGGTCAACATAATCAAGCCTGCAGGTGGCACTAACCAAAATGAATACATATTCAATCTTGGCAATGCCATATCATCTGTTCCAATCATAAGAGGAATACAGAAGTTGCCGAACATACCGACAGCCAAAGGAATGATGACATAAAATATCATCACTGTACCATGGAGAGTCAAAAGCTGTGTATAAAAATTCGCCGTCACTGCACCATCAGATACCCACGTATCAGGTAAAATATTTCCAATCAATGGAATTGCCTCACCTGGATATGCCAATTGCCAACGTATTAGCAGAGCAAAAAGTCCACCTACAAAGAGGAAGAACAAAGACGCAAGCATAAATTGCTTTGCAATGACTTTGTGATCTGTCGAAAAGACATATTTTCTGATGAATGAGACATCATGGTGATGTGCATGATCACCATGCGAATCATGTCCGTGCGTTTCATGTGCATGAGCTATAGCCGATTGCATATGTACCACCAATGTTTATCGTTAATTATTAATTTTTTGTTGTAGTGGAATCAGATGTCGCTGCAGCAATTGCAGTCGTATCTGATACAGGTGCTGACAATTCGGGCTTTACAATCTTATACTGCTGATCTAGCCATGCATCATAATCTTGCTGTGAATCCATTATCAATAATCCACGCATATTATAATGACCTGAGCCACAAAGTTCAGCACATGCAATTTCATATCTACCGGCTTTAGTGCCATTAAACCAGACTTTTATCCACTGTCCAGGTACTGCGTCTTGCTTTACCCTGAAATTAGGGAGAAAGAAACTGTGCAACACATCATTGGATGAAAGGTTTACCAATACATTCTTATTGATTGGTAAATGTACCTCAACTGGTCTTGCTCCACCAGGACTGATGATAACCAAATCATCCTTCCCATGAGAGTCACTTGAATCAATCCCAAATGGATTTGCACTACTGATCTGATTGCGATCTTTTTTGCCAAATACTCCATCAGGACCAGGATAACGGAATTGCCATCCAAAACCGGATTGATAACCCAATACATCGATGGTCACATCTGGATTAGGCACTTTATAGGCATATTTTGACTTCGTCCATGCATCATCACTCCACAGACCTATACCCGCAAAAAGAAAAGTAGGCAATAATGTCCATGTGAATTCCATGAGATTATTGCCATGATAATAATATGCCTTTCTTCCCTCTTGATGCCTGTACATGATAATGAAGGCTATCAAAATCGCATAGGTAAGGAAAAAGATTGCAACCGAGGCATAATAAATCATCGCAAACAAACTATCGAGTTCGCTACCAAATGTGCTGACATTTTCCGGGAAAAATGTGAGCATGTCTTTATATGCCCACTCCATCGCTTTAGAAAAATCAAAACTCATTGTTATATGCCCGAAAAAACGGTTGAGTAATAAAGATTATCAGTTTAATTCTGCTTCAGTATAAGCACCGGACTTACCGGCAGTCTGTTCGCGCACTGCTTTGACTTCATCTACAGTTACCGCACCGGCTGAGTTACCCCAACTTGAACGGACATGAGTCAATACATCGGCAATTTCTTGATCTGAAAGTTGTGACCAAGCAGTCATCACACCATTATAGGTTTTGCCATTTCTCTCTATTGCTCCTTGAAAACCATGGAGTACAATACGAATCGGCTTTGTAGCATCAGCATTTTGGGCTAAAGCAGATCCTGCAAGTGGTGGATATGTTCCTGGAACACCCTGTCCTTTT
>JALRFC010000110.1 GCA_023253875.1 Candidatus Kapaibacterium sp. | reverse complement strand
TCATTATTGATGACACCCTTTAACGGTTTGCCTTGACCCTCAGCAAACTTTGCTGCTTCAGCGCCGGCCTCAGAAATCACACCGTCAAAACTGACAAGAGCTTCATGCTTGACATGTTCTTTATTAGCATGACCTTGAAATTCAGTAAAACTAATGGTATGGGTCACACCATCAGGTTTGAATAAGAAAATAACCGCATTTTTTACGGCTGCTGGTACGACAAAGGTATAGACACTGAATGCTATTGCAACAAAGAGACCCAAGAACACCATATAATGTGTCGAGGTTTCTTTATAGTCATTGTGTCCACCATGCTTTTTGTCTTCAGACATAGCAAAGGCTCCTCTCGGATACAGTAAAAGGAATAATATATTTCATTAATTAATTGACAATTAAATGGCATGCAAAATACGCACCAAAAACACTTTTTCCAAAGTTATTCACAAAGAAATAACGGCAATAATTCGATTTTTGGTGGAGGAATAGCATATCTGTAATTTGCACACATGAGAAACAAAACACTTTCAGCGCATGCATTGCTCTCCGAAGGCGGCACGATTCGAGGGAATTCCTTTGAATCATGTTTTGCATTGCGCGATGCTTTACTTGCAATGGTACTGCTTTCCTCTATTGTCCCCCTCTGAACATCCCCTTTTTTGAGTTGTTCAAATGGAGTATTTGTGTATTCCATCGTCTTATTTTAAGACAAAAAATCATACCAAATCCTTACCAACATTGAGAGGAAATATTTAATGTCATTATATACTCCAAAATATGCCGTTCAGGCAAGCGATGTATTACAAGAATTGGGTAAATATATCTTAGCCGATGGCTTTGAGATCGTGTACGATGAAACGGGCAGTCATGGCACATACTTGAAAGATGCCAAAACGGGAAGAGAATATCTAGATTTCTTTACTTGTTTTGCTTCAACTCCCATTGGTCAAAATCACCCCAAGATGCTTGAGCCCGGGTTTATTGATTATTTGGGGAAAATATCAGTAAATAAGCCATCCAATTCTGATTTGTATTCGGAATCAATGGCAAGTTTCGTTAAGACCTTTTTTGAAATTGCAGTTCCATCTGCATTTACCTATAGCTTCTTCATTGAGGGAGGAGCAATGGCTATCGAAAATGCTTTGAAAATTGCTATGGATTGGAAAGTAAAAAAGAATTTTTTAAAAGGATATACAGAAGAAAAAGGACATCAAATACTTCATTTTCGAGAGGCATTTCACGGTAGGTCCGGTTATACAATGTCATTGACCAATACCGATCCAACCAAAACAGCTTTATATCCGAAATTCCCATGGCCGAGGGTATTGAATCCTAAAATGATATTCCCTATGTCCGGACAAAATCTCGAATATGTGCTCAAAGCAGAAGAAGAATCCATTGCTCAGATACAAAAAGCATTTCATGAGCATAAAGATGATATTGCCGCTATCATCATTGAACCAATTCAAGGGGAGGGTGGAGACAATCATTTCCGACCTGAATTTTTGCATGCATTAAGGCAGATTGCTGATGAACAAGAAGCTTTATTGATTTTTGATGAAGTACAAACAGGCGTAGGTCTTACCGGTTCCATGTGGGTACATGAACAATTGGGAGTTACACCTGATATCATGGCTTTTGGCAAGAAGATGCAAGTTTGTGGTGTCGTAGCCACAAATCGAATTGATGATATTCCTGATCATGTGTTTAAAGTATCAAGTCGCATCAATTCTACTTGGGGTGGAAGTTTGACAGATATGGTAAGGGCTACAAGGTATCTTGAAATCATTGAAGAAGAGCAACTTGTGGACAATGCTCGAAATATGGGGAATATGCTATTATCCTCGCTGAATGCATATACAGAAGAATTTCCTGAGATTATGAGTAATGCCAGAGGAAGAGGATTATTTGCAGCATTTGATTTGAAGGATGCCGAAACTCGAAATACATTTAGAAGACATTGCTATGATTCGGGTCTTATCATCTTAGGATGTGGTGAAAAGTCAGTTCGATTCAGACCGCCTCTCACATTATCTGAAGACGAATTGAAGGCAGGATTGAGCATCATACATGAAGCAATCAAATATTCAGCATAAAAAAAAGACCGCCAATTGGCGGTCTTTGCATATTATTTCAATACATCATTGATTGTTATGAGCAAGAATAAAATCAGGAGCAAAGCAACTCCTATTTGCTGAACGAGCATCTTGATTTTGATTGGAACTTCCTTACCGGTGATTCCCTCGATTATGATGAAAACGAGATGTCCACCATCAAGTGCCGGCAAAGGAAGAATATTGATTACTGCTATTGATACAGATAAAGAGGCGACGAGTAGAAGAAAACTATTCCAACCCTGATCCGCTTGTTTTCCTGCAATCTTAGCGATTTGAATTGGACCACCAATTGTTTCTGACACCGACATTGTGCCTTGAAAAATTCCGGATATGGTCTTGAAGAATAGCGTCACATTCATGACTGTTTGATCAAGTCCCAAGCCTGCAGATTCTATCAATGAAAAATCAATATGCTTGGTTGGCCCAATATATTCTTGGGAAGTTTGAACACCGATTCTATATCTATTTGTCGAGCCATCATACATTGGAATGATCGTATCACTTTTCTCTTTTGATCCTGATTTCCATGTCACATATAGTGGTTTTGCTCTATTGCTTTTGACATATTCCACAAAATCTTCAGCGCCAAGTATTGGGTTTCCATTAATGGTAAGTATCGTGTCGCCGGTTTTCATACCTGCTTTTTCAGCCGGCATGATTGATTCAACTGCAGCAATGATGACTCTGATGCCATCAGGCGCAATGCCGATACCTTTCTTTTGTGTCAATGATTCAACCAAAGCTTTGCCATCTGCTGTGAGATTGAGCTTCATTCCATTTCTTTGAATGGTGATAGTTCGATTTTCTCCAAAATTGTCAAGGGTCAGTGCTTTTGTGACATCTTCCCAGGTATAGACTGGTTTTGCATTGATACTATAGATCTTATCACCTGATTGTAAGCCAGCTTTTTCCATCACAGAGCCTTTTTGAACGGTAGCGATGGTTGTCACTGTGCTTACATCTTTACCTTCACTAAAGGTGATTCCCGAATATAAGAGAAAGGAAAAGATGAAGTTAAAAATCACGCCTGCACTAATTACTGCAGCTTTGCTCCATGCATTTTTCGATCTAAACTCATAGGGTTTAGGTTCACTTTGCATTTGTTCTTTGTCGAAACTTTCATCTATCATACCGGATATTTTCACATATCCCCCAATTGGCAATAAACAGAGGCGATAGTCTGTATGATCGCCACCATCCCAATCTTCGGGTAATTCTCCGAATGTGAATCCTGTAATTTTATTCCAACCAAATAATCTCATGCCCATGCCTATGGCAAAGATTTCAGCCCGCATGCCTGTTGCTCTTGCAATGAGAAAATGTCCAAGTTCATGAACAGTTACGATAATGACGATAACCTTTATGAACTGAATGAGCGAATTCAATGATTCCATGTGTATTCCTTATGCGACAATGTTGAAGGTCATTGACGCAGAGATTACGAGAGTAAGTGCAAAATGAACTATATCAGCGAAGTGCGATAGCAAAGTCGATGATTTCATTGGGTATTCCAACATGATTGGTACGGCTATCATCGGCCGCAATATCAAGAGGAATGGGCATTGGAGCATGCCCTGTATAGAATGCAGTATAAAATCCGCTATCTGCTTTTGCATACGCATCTTTGACCATTCGATATGCAACCCAACTTGCGCGAATGATATCGGCAACAGCGGCTTTTCCACCTCTTTGAAAATAACTCATGTCGACTGTGCGAATTTCATGAATGACATTCCTTTTTTTGAAGATATCTTCTAGCGTTTTACGGATCGTATGTAAATCTTGTTCAAATCCTTCAGCAACGATGATACGAGTATCTCGATCACGTTCTTCAATCATTGTCGCGAGATAATCATAATCAACATGTTCGCCCGGACAAATGACATATTCAGCGCCTGCTGCTATACCTGAATAAAAGGCCAGATATGCTGAATCTCTTCCCATGGATTTAATCAAATAGACTCTTCGATGTGAAGATGCTGTATCTTTAATCCATTCAAGCATTTCATGGCTTTTGTCCAATGCGCTGTAAAAACCAATTGAAGAGCCAAATGAATTGCATACATCATTATCTATTGAGCCGGGAGCGCATAGAATCTTTGTTTTGATATTATCTGCCTTTATCAAAGTATTGATTGCATGTGCTGCTTTGATACTTCCATTTCCACCGCAGACAAACAAATAATCTATTCGATTGTCGTGAAGATTTCTTGCTGCACTTTCTTGCAAAATTGGATCGGTGGCAAGCTCCGGAACACGCACGGTACCGAGAATTGTCCCACCAGCTGAAGCTATTCCAGCTACAGATCCTTTGTCCAATTGTCGGAAATCATTGTAAATCAATCCTTTCCAACCATCGAGTACACCCCAAATCGAAGTTTCAGTTCTGATATTGAGTGCGGATCGAACAATTGCACGAACAAATGCATTCATGCCTGAGCTATCTCCACCACCGGTTAGGACTGCAAATTTCATTGATTCTTCCTGTTTGTAATATTAATGACCAAGAAATTCGGGTGCTCTTTTCTCGATAAATGCTGTAACACCTTCAGTATAATCATGTGATTCTCCCGCCAACTGCTGATACTCTGCTTCGAGTTCCAGCATATGTTCGAGTGTGGTAGACTGAGCATTTTGAAGAAGTAATTTCACATAACCATAGCTTTGGGTTGGACCTTCAGCATATTTTTTCGCCATTGCTTGTAATCCCTCGGCAAATGCACCGGGATGCAATACTTGATTCACCATCCCAAGAGACAAGGCTTCATCGGCTGCAATTGGTTTATTCAAAGTTGCAAATTCAAAAGCTTTCGCATAACCGAGCATTTTTGTGTAGAAGAATGTTGCACCTGAATCAGGTATTAAGGCGATACCAATAAATGCCTCAACCAATTTTGCGGATGCATTCATGATGCGCACATCACATGCCAAAGCAAGTGAAAGTCCTGCACCGGCAGCAACACCATTGATTCCTGCAATGACAGGTTTCGGTAAACTCGTAATGAGTCGGATGATCGGATTATATCTGCGTTCGAGAGAATCTTTCAATGAGCGTTTTCCGCCACCGCTTGGAGCATCTTTCAAGTCCTGGCCGGAACAAAATGCTTTTCCAGCTCCTGTAAGAACCACGCAACGTACTTCATCATTATCATGAGCAAATTGAAATGCAGATTGCAATTCATTGGTGAGTTGCTCATTGCATGCATTATATGAATCCGGTCTATTGAGTGTGATTGTATAGATGCCGGTAGTCAAATCTGTGAGTATGGTTTCATAAGTCATAATATCGTCCCATGATGATCAAGCAGAATGTGCTGACATCAACTCAATGAATTGTTTGAAGAGATAGTCTGAATCATGCGGTCCGGGAGCGGCTTCCGGATGATATTGTACAGAAAAAACAGGCAATTCTCGATGTCTGATTCCTGATAATGTATTGTCATTCAAATTGACATGAGTAGCCTCAAGACAATTTGGAAGTTGTTCTTGATCCACTGCGAAACCATGATTCTGTGAAGTGATTTCGATTTCACCGGAAATCAAATTTTTCACGGGATGATTTCCGCCTCGATGACCAAATCGAAGCTTATATGTTTTTGCTCCAAATACGAGTCCCAATAATTGATGCCCAAGACAAATACCAAAAGTAGGAATACCGGACTTCATCAATTCAGTTATTGTTTCTATGGCATGAACTGTTGCAGATGGATCACCGGGTCCATTCGACAAGAAAATACCATCCGGTTTCATCGCTAGGATTTCATCTGCTTTGGATTGAGCGGGGAAGACAGTTATATCGCATCCATATGATGCCAATCTTCGAAGAATATTTCTTTTGATTCCATAATCAAGTGCTGCTATGCGAAATCTCTTTTGAACGGGTATGAGTGGTTCTTGCATCAAAGGCTCTTGTTTGGCTTCATATCGGTACGTGGAAGCACATGTGACGCCCATTGTTAAATCAAGACCTTCCATTGATGGAACTTGTCGAGCCTCTTGTATCAATGTTTGGTCATCTTTCCCTTGGGCAGAAATAATGCCTCTCATGACTCCTTCACTGCGAAGGATGCGAACCAATTGTCTGGTATCGATACCCTGAATTCCAATTTTTCCTTGTTCCTGCATCAAATCGTGCAATGAGCCGGTTGCTCTCCAATTGGAATATGTCCGGGAATATTCCTTGACAATAGCTCCCTCAACTTTCAGAGAATCGGATTCAAAGTCTTCGGGATTGACACCATAATTTCCAATATGAGGATAGGTAAAAGTCATGATTTGACCGGTATAACTTGGATCAGACATGATTTCTTGATAACCCGTTATGGCTGTATTGAAT
>JALRFC010000010.1 GCA_023253875.1 Candidatus Kapaibacterium sp. | reverse complement strand
GGTTTCTTCTTTTTCAACGCCATCGAGATCAATCAATTTTTCAAGATGTTCTTTGCCGATATTTGTTATCAAACCATGAGTAGGAGCGAGCATGGCTGATAATATGGCAATCTCACCCGGTTCATTCGTACCGATTTCAATAATGGCAGCTTCATGTTGTTCATTCAATTGAAGCAACATGAGTGGTACTCCGACTTGATTATTATAATTGGCAGTGGTAGTTAGGATATGTTTCTGTGTGCCAATAATATATGACGCACAATCTTTGGTAGAGGTTTTGCCAGCAGCACCGGCAATGGCTATGATCGGTATATCAAATCGTCTCCGATGGGCATGGGCTAAAGCACCAAGTGCATGTAATGTATTTGAAACAATGATATGTGGAATGCTATCCACACCTTGTACTTCAGAAATGGCATCTTCCTGAATCAAAATGCCAATCGCTCCTTTTTGCATTGCATCATGAATAAATGCATGACCATCAAAATGTTCGCCTTTCAAAGGCACATATAAATTGCCTTCTACGATTGATCGAGAATCAGTTGATATACCAATGCAATCACCGGGTGCATACTTTGTATTATCACCAAGAATATTCAAAAGTTCAACTGAAGTGAATGAGGCGAAATTATTCATGAAAGCAATGTGAAAATCGTGAGCTATAGAGGAGATTTCTGTGTGCAAACTTAGCAAAATTGAATGGCTAAGATATTTTTTGGGCATGTCTTTTCGCAAGCTCTGCCGATAATAATGTTATGACAGCTGTATAATATGTCCAAATAGCCGGAATCACAAGAACTGCATATGTTCCATAAAAGAACCCAAAACCAGTGGTTGTACCAACATACCAACTAAAGAGGATTCTAGCGCTTTCCCATAATATCCATGCGAGAATTGTTGCATTTCGAATAGTTGACCAAGGTAATTTTTTAGGTGGCAATGTTCGATATATGAACATGAATAGCATTGGTGGAGAAATGAAAGCAACAATTCTGACCAAGATTCCGGTAATGAATAAGCCATCAGGAAGGATAGGGAATAACATACCTTCGAATGCAGAAGCCAGTGGATGAAGCAATGTACTGGCAATGACAAGGAAGATGAAAATGATTGTTCCGCCGAGATCACGCGCTTTTACATGCATGAATGATTGCTCGGTAATAGTCCCAAATACAGCTTCCATACCGCTTCTGAATGAAGAAAGTAATGCGGAAGCTGTCCAAAGCAATGCGGGTATACCAATCCAGCCGGCACCGGAACTATACGCGAATAATGTTTGAACTTCTTTCAATATCAAAGACACTGCACCTGAACCCGATTCGCCCATCGGTAATAGGGTTGAAAGAAATATCTCCAATGAAGGGATAAATGACGTAATATCAAGAATATTGCCAACAATGAAGAGAGCGACCAGAAGTAAGGGAAACACACACAATAAAGCATTGAAAGCGATTCCTGCAGAAATCAGAAAGAGATGTCTGGAACCTAAATCTTCAAAAAAAGATTCTATGACCTGATACCATCGTTTGAAGGACAATGAATTGGCTCGTATTGTGTGACTTTTCTGTGTAAATGAGGGGAGAGAACCCCTATGTGAGCATCTGAAATGCCCGAGCAATTGCGCAAAGTTCGTAAATTTGCAACGTTTACGGTAGTTTTTACCACTTAGCTTTTTATCATCCGCGAGGTGAATCATGATAGATTTATTGAATCTTAATTCCGCTGAGGAAGAAATTGGTTTTGAGACCATTCCCATAGGTGTGACGGGTGCTGATGAGAATGATAATATTCGCATCACATTCAAGGCATTGAGTGAAGTGAAAAAAATCAAAGCACAAAATGCCATTCCTGAGGATTATGGTTTGAGAGTAGGCGTCAAGGGTGGAGGTTGCTCCGGGATGTCCTATACATTGGGCTTTGATGCAACAAGCAAAGAATTGGATCGCATCTATGAAACACAAGGCGTAAAAGTCTTTGTGGATCCCAAGAGTTTATTTTATTTGATGGGTGTGACGCTCGATTATAGCGATGGCTTGAATGGTCGTGGTTTCACATTCAATAATCCGAATGCAACCAAAACTTGTGGTTGCGGTAGTTCATTCGGCGTCTGATTTCCCCAAATTTATAGAGAGATACGCATTATGGCATATGAATGGAAATTCAATCCCCGTCCATATAGTGATGAGGAAGCGAAAGAGTTATTGGCATCGGTGGTTTCTCCGGAAACATCTGATTGGCACTATAATACCCATCATAAAGGGTATGTGACATTCTTGAACAAGATTGAAGGCGAACTTGAGTCAGCTGATCGTTCAGGAGCAAATGGTAATTATAGCCATATTGGTGAATTGAAGCGCCGGCTCACATGGAATCATGGTGGAACAGTTCTCCATGATGTGTATTGGGAAGTGCTGGGTGGTGATGGTGACCCTTCGAAAGGACCCGAAATTCTGGCTGCAATCGAAAAGGAATTTGGATCATTTGATCAATGGAAAGCTGATTTCAAAGCCGCATGCATTGCTGCAAAGTTGTCCGGATGGGGTGTTTTGACCTACGATCAACTCTATAGCGGTCGCTTATTGAATGTCCTTGTTGATGAGCATCATTATGGTGCGATTTGGGGCGGAATTCCTTTGATTTCGTGCGATGTGTTTGAACATGCATATTATCATAAAGATGGTCCGGGTAGAGCCAAATATGTTGACAATTTTTTAGCGAATCTGCACTGGGGCAGAATTAATGAACGCTTTAAAAAATTCATACGATGAAAATGTTCATAGGAACTTACATAGTACTTATGTAGTTTTGCCCCACGAACTCCTCGTAAAGTTAAAAGGATGGGCATTTGGCACTTCGCTTCCGCGAAAGTCGAGTGCCCATTTTTTCTTGAGATAATACGTATGCCACAATTACCGATTTTCCCATTAGATTTAGTTGTATTTCCTGATACAACATATCCACTTCATATCTTTGAAGAGAGATATAAGGCTATGATTGGATTATGTTTGGCGGAAGGCTCACATTTCGGGATTCATTTGAAATCTACCGGGATTTTACATCCAATTGGTACGGTTGTGGACGTGACGCTTTTACGCAGATATGATGATGGCAGAATGGATATTTTGGTGAAGGGTCTGTACAGACATAAAATCAGTGGGATGAATACGCGCACAACTCCATATTATTTGGCAGATTCAATTGTCTATGCTGACAGAGATGATGAAGAAGTGAATGTTACTGCATTAATGCAATGTCTGGATTTATATAATCGTGTGGTGAATGCAATTCCTGATTTGAAAGCGAAGCGGTATTCACTGGAACAATTATTGGAAATGACATTGATGCCATCATTCATCTTCGCTACAAAGAGTGGATTGAATGTACAGCAAAAGCAAGAGCTCTTGGAAATGAAGTCAGAGACAAGCCGAATAGATATGTTGACTGAAATCTTGAGTGTGGTTGTACCAAAGCTGGAAGAACTTTCTGAAAGAGAAAATATCATCAGTAGTGATGGATATTTTCCATCAATCAAATGATTCATCATCATCTTCGACTTCTGTTTCCGTTGGTTCAGTTTCTCTCATTCTATATCCTACCCCTCTGATACTCTGCAAGATTCTAGGTGAACCCGGCCTTTCAATTTTTGATCTGATTCTTTTGATATATACATCAATGATATTTGATTCAGGATCAAAATTATGTTTCCATACATGTTGCGTAATCATGCTTCGAGAAATGATGCGATTCTTATTTCGCATCAAATATTCAAGCAAAGCATATTCCTTCGTTGTCAATTCAATTTCTTTGCCCCATCTGAATGCAACATGTGCCACAGTGTCAAGTGTTAAATCCATGCATTGCATTTTGGTGGATTTTTCAGGACTTGACCTTCTCATGATGGAACGCAATCTGGCGGCCAATTCCTCAAAGTGAAAAGGCTTAGGCATATAATCATCAGCCCCCAAATCTAATCCCGCAACTCTGTCTTCAGTGTTTCCTCGAGCAGTGAGCATAAGCACAGGCGTTGCATTTCCTGCGGCACGCATTGCACTTAAGACTGCAAGCCCATTTCTTTTGGGAAGCATAACATCCAAGACAACGGCATCATATTGATTATGCAAGGCCATTTCGAGTCCTGTCTGACCATCAAATGCTGTCTCTACAATATATCGTTCTTCTTCCAGACCCCTTTTGATGAAGAGGGCCATTTTTTTTTCATCTTCTATGACAAGAATTTTCATTGATTCAATCCTGATTGGCAGATTAATAATCAAATGTCACAAACTCAGCCAAATCTTCTGCTTTGCCTAAATGAACTAACATGCCTTCTTCTTTGAGATCATTAATTGCTTTGAGAACGCGATCCATTTCAATGCGATGATGATATGAGAACCGCCATGCATCAATCGGTGCCATGCTGATTTCAAGCACAAGCAATTGTGAAACGGTAACGCTCTCTTGTTTGATGAAACGTTCTTTGACTGCATCAAGATAAAATGATATTTCTTCACCAATCAGGTGGTCGGGTACAAAATAATAATTCTCTTGTGTCAGCAAATCGCAAATCGGAAAACCTCGTACGGGATCCAACATGAGTGGAAGCAAATCGAGTCCAACGGTATACATGTATTCCGGTTCATCATTACCCCAGAGATCATTCCACACAAGTGGATGATATTCTTTCAACCATTCAAAAAAAAGTATTTCCTTCTCGGGTAATCGCATGAGATGAGTAGAGCCAACATGCGCGATGATTTCTTTTGCATCTTCTTTTGTAAGTGAAGACAATATCTCTGCATCAAAAGTAATCACACTTCGAAGGTCAGAATCTGAAACTTGTTCTTTGAGTGCATGTATAAGCGCTGATAGATTCATCACATTGACCTCAAATCTGCTTGATGCGCATGTTGGACGGCATTAATGATGGATGCAATCGCAGTTTGTATTTCTTCCTCTACCAATGTTCTTTCAGAAGATTGGAATCTACAACGAAGTCCAATGGATTTTTTACCTTCACCAATGGATTTTCCTTCAAACACATCGAATACATCAATATTTGTCAGGAGAGCGCCAGCAGAATTCTTTGCTGTTCCGATAATACTCTTCGCCGTATGTTCTTTATCAAGGATGAATGCCAAATCTCTTTCCACTGCAGGAAAGATACTGATTGGTGTGAATACGGTTTGTACTTTCTTGAGTTGATACACTGCGGTCAAATCAATGATGATTGCATAGACGGGCATTTCACAATTGAAAGTCTTGCAATAAGCGGGAAGGAGTTGTCCTACACATGCTATCATGTGTTTGGAAGCAGTGAACGCAATGGCATTCGAACTCATTACTGTTGCTGGTGCAAAGTGTTCCGGAATAGTATTGCCGGATGAGTATTGATGAATATCGCAAGAGTGCAGTATTGCTTCGGTGATTCCTTTTGCATCATAAAAGTCAATGGATCTACTCTTATGCTTCCAATGATCTCCGGTGATATTTCCCGTGAGCGTAATCAAAAGATGCTCTCGTTCACGATAACCGGATAGTGTGGAAACGGAATCTTTTACTGTAGCATCTTTATGAAATACTCTGCCGATATCAAAGAAAGAAAGATTCTTTTGCCCTGCATTCCAATTTCTTGAAATACAATCCAAAGATGCCGGAATCAAAGATGGTCGCATTGCAGAGAACTCTTCGCCCAAAGGATTTTTGAGAGTGACGAAATCTTTTGTGTATATCTCAGCTTTCTTTGCATCCATGAAGGAATAGGTAACGATTTCCTGCATACCCATTGACATCAACTGTTGTCTGATACGATTTCGCAATTGCGGTGATTGTAATGTTGCATGAATGTGACTGTCACCGGGGAATCGTACATCGGTATTATACGGTAGATTGTCATAGCCAATGATGCGAGCAATTTCTTCAATGAGATCAATCTCTTCATTGATATCTATGCGATGACTCGGTGCAGATATTGATAAAGAATCATCATTCTGCACAAGGATTGTACAGTCTATTGCTTCCAAGCATGATCTCATAGTGTGGATGTCCAGCTCCCTTCCAAGCATTGCACTCGCCTTTTGTGCGCGAATTGTGATATGTCGTTCTTCATGCACTGTTGGATAAATGTCTTGCATATCATCTGCAATGGTTCCGCCTGCCAATTCGATGATCATGTGTGCTGCACGCAGTGCCGCATGTGGGAGCATATTGATGTCAACACCACGCTCGAAACGATATGCCGCATCGCTTGAAATACCGAGTTGCTTTGCTGTTTTGCGAATGGATGATGGATGAAAATATGCTGATTCTATAAACACAGAAGTGGTGTTTTCAGAAATCTCGCTATTCTTACCTCCCATGACACCGGCAATTGCGATTGGCCGCTCTGCATCACAAATAAGGAGCATGGAATCATCCAATAAGCGTTCTTTGCCATCGAGAGTATCAAACTGTTGTTCTGCAATTGCTGTTTTGATGATGATGGAATTTCCTGCTATCAAATCAGCATCGAATGTGTGCAATGGCTGACCTGTTTCAAACATCACATAATTACTAATGTCAACCACGATATTTTTGGGTCGAAGTCCAATGGATTCAATTCTTTTTTTGAGCCAATCAGGTGATTCACCATTCGTGATTCCCTGTAATCGTAAGCCAATATAGCGATGGCATAGTTCGGGATTTTCAATAGTGATTGTTGGATTTCCCGCATGAGCTCTTTGTTCATAGACATGTAATGCTTCTTCTTTCCCGGGTATCATCACCTTTTGAGAATTTCCTGCTAGAATGGCAATTTCTCGTGCAAGTCCAATATGACTCAAGCAATCAGCACGATTGGGTGTGATGCCAATTTCAAGGAAAATATCATTGATGCCGAGTAATTCAGCCAATGGCAGGCCGATTGGTGTATCATTCGGAAGCACCCAAATACCACCATCATCTTCACCCAGATTCAATTCATATGTACTGCAAATCATGCCATTGGATTCAATGCCCCGAATCTTTCTTTTGCCGATTGCAAAACCACCATTTGGTACGATGGCACCGGATTGGGCTATGATGACAGTCTGTCCGGCATCCACATTAGGCGCACCACAAATGATGATGCTTTCTTCAGACCCATTCGTGACAGTGCATAAAGACAAAGCATCTGCATTTGGATGCGCTTCTCTTTTCAGTACTTTTCCGGTTATAAATCCAGTATATGCAGCTGCTTCATCGCGGATAGATTCCACTTCAATTCCGAGCATGGTAAGACCATCAGCCAATGTTTGTATCGGCATTTCAAAAGGATAACATTCTTTCAACCATTGAAGTGAAGCAATCATTGCAATAGAAATATGGTGGCGTAAACAGTGATTATAGGGAGATGACTATCATCAGAACATGCAAATATACTGCTCATTTGGCTTATGGTGATAGTATCTCTCCAATGAGTCCACTGAACGATAATGTATCAAAAAGGTATAATGACTTCAGGAAAACCCCTGAAAAATGAGGACTTTTTGATATTTTTGCAGTCTTATCACCAATAAAGCAACAAAACAAATTATGAGTAATGATGCTCTCATCGGCAAGATCAAAAAAGCGATTCTTGTTCTGCAAATCAGCAATTTCCTTGCTGCATTGGCCTTTTTTGCGGGTTATTTCATTCAAGGCGACTTGCTCTTCATCATTGCCGGTATTTGTCTTATGATTGCGGTTGTGGGACTTCATGCTTTGAGAAAGCGAATTTTCGCAAAATTGGAACTCTAATTCACATTCATTGAACGGAATCTTTCATGAACATAGCAGTTATTTGCGGAGGAATTTCACCTGAGAGAAATGTTTCGCTGGTTGGCGGTCTTGCAGCAACAAATGCTTTGGAATCTCTCGGTCATTCCATTCGTATCATAGATCCTGCATTTGGTGCTGATTGCATACGCATGAAAGAACAGATTGACATTGATCCCTCCGTTTTGCCGAGTGAGGAAATCCTCGGATTGCCTACACAACGATTATTAGAATGTGTGATGTCACGTGCATTTGATGGAATTGACATCGCTTTCATGCTCATACATGGTACTAATGGAGAAGACGGAATATTTCAGGCGCTTCTTGAGGCAAGAGGTATTCGATATACCGGTAGCAAAGTATTGTCGAGTGCGCTATGCATGGATAAAGTGGCTTCGAAAATAATGATGTCGGCAACTAATATCATGACTCCTCCTTGGGCCATTGCGAAGAAGAGCAAGGGGGATTTCACCGATATGGACGTATTGAATGAAATCATCGAGGATTTACCGGGTTCTTTGGTCATAAAACCAAATAATCAGGGTTCAACTGTTGGTATGACTATTCTGCATGGACCCAATGTGGAATCTTTGCAAATGGCATTGGAAGAGGCAGGACAATTTGCCGATACTATTTTGATAGAGTCATATATCGAAGGTAGGGAATTAACTGTTGCTGTCCTGGGAGATGAGGCTTTACCAATCATTGAAATTGTTCCTGAAGGTGGATTTTATGATTATAAGCATAAATACACCAAAGGCGAGACTCAATACCATTGTCCCGCTGAATTAGGAGATGATATCACTGAATTTGTACAGAATCTTGCTGTTTCTGCCCATAAAGTTCTCGGTTGCACTGCCTATAGCCGAGTGGATTTCAGACTCGATGAAGAACATGTTCCTTATTGTCTGGAAGTCAATACCATTCCCGGTTTCAGTGCAACAAGTTTGGTACCCATGGCAGCAAAAGAACATGGAATTTCATTTCCTGAACTTTGTGAACGCATCATTGAATTATCCTGATGTCAAAAAATAAGGTGCATACTGAGAATCAGTCCAAACCTGAATCGCCAAAGCTGAGCAAGGCAAAAAAGGTATTCAATAGAATGACTCTCTTATTTGTACTATTTGTTGCTGCAGGAGGTACTGCGATTTACATCAATAATGTGATGCGCATCAATAAAATGCTGAATGAAATCAGATCATTGGAAAAGAAACGTGATTCTCTCGTTTCAATGAATCAGCATTTGAAATCGAAAGTATTGGACATGCAATCAGCATCTCGAATTACGGAATTGGCAAAGCAAAGATTGGGTATGATTCCCAATCCAAAAGCTCCTACGAGCATAACACCTTGATTCATTCATTTTATAGATATAGACAAACATGAGTAAACAAACGGTCACATTGATAAAAGGCGATGGCATTGGTCCGGAAATCGCACATTCGGTACAAACCATCTTTGCTGCTGCTAATGTACCCATTACTTGGGAAGAGGCAGATGCAGGTTTGTATTGCATTGAGAAATATGGAAATGGCATTCCTCAAGAAACATTGGACTCCATCATTAGAAATAAAGTAGCCCTGAAGGCTCCAACAACTACACCAATTGGTGGTGGACATAAGAGCATCAATGTGACTATTCGCAAGGCTTTGGATTTGTTTGCCAATGTGCGTCCTTCTAAGTCATTGCCAGGTATCAAGACAAGATTTGATAATGTTGACTTGATCATCGTTCGTGAGAATTTGGAAGATACTTATGGTGGAATTGAACATCAACAATCTCCTGAAGTAGCACAATGTCTTCGATTGATTACGCGCTCAGGTTCACGCAATGCTGCCAGATATGCTTTTGAAATGGCAAATCTCAGTGGTCGCAATCGTGTGACTTGTGTACACAAAGCGAATATCCAAAAAATCACTGATGGTTTATTCCTACGCTCTTTCCAAGAAGTTGCAACAGAGTATCCTCATATTCAACATGATGATATATTGATTGATAATCTATGTATGCAATTGGTGACAAAGCCTGAACAATTCGATGTTTTATTATTACCCAATTTATTTGGTGATATCGCGAGCGACTTATGCGCCGGTCTTGTCGGTGGTTTGGGCGTTGCTCCCGGTGGTAATATTGGTAAGGACTCAGCAGTATTTGAAGCAGTACATGGCTCTGCACCTGATATCGCAGGAAAAGGACTTGCAAATCCAACGGCGATTCTATTGTCAGGTTTACAAATGCTAAGATATCTTGGTTTGAATGGTTATGCAAATCGCATTGAACAAGCATTGCAAGAAACATTGGAAGCGGGAATTAAAACAGGAGATTTGGGTGGAAGCGCAAATACGCATGAATTCACCAATGCGATTTGTGAGAGAATTGCTCCTGAAGATGAATCAACTGCACTTGAAACACCGACCAAAATCATCATTGAACATGAACCGCTTACAGTTGAGCAGCAACCTTGGAGCATTCATGGGGTAGATGTATTTGTTCGATCAAAAACTGGATTGCCTGTATTGCCTGAAACAATAGGCGATTTCAAGCTTGCAATGATTTCAAATCGTGGGACAAAAATTTATCCGGGAGTCACTCCTGATATTCTTTTGGTTGATCATTTCCGTTGTCGTTTCTATGCCGAAAAACCGGTAGAGCATGATGATGTGATTGCCTTGCTCAATGCATTTCCAAAGGAATATATCTGGAATCATGTTGAAATTCTTCATAAAGAAGGTGATCAACCCTTGTTTTCCAAGGCTCAAGGAGAATAATTTCCGGAACATCATGTAATGATTTCCTGAAATTGAATTCTCATCGGAGTTTTCTATCTTTGTCGTGTTCAACTTTTTTCATACAATATTTGATTGTTCTGGAGAACCTTCGCTCATGGATATTTCCAAATACTTTTCAGTGAAAGGACTTACTGTATTCATACTCGCCATGTTCCTTTTGGGATGCGGTGAAAAATCGAAGGGTCCTGAACCATTAGGTTCATTACAAACATATACTGATCCAACTACATCTTTCAAAGTACAATATCCTGGTAATTGGAAAGAATTACAGAAAGAATCAGGTCGCAGATTCATGGCATTTCCTGGAAAAGATGCCAGTGATGCATTCCGTAAAGTGTATGCAATGCCCGGTGAAATCAATAATTCTGCCGCTCAGATTGCTGTGTTTCTACAGCCTACACGCGGAAGAATTTTGGATTCCATTGTGTTGGACAATATGACAGATATGATCAGTGATTCATTATACACTGAGAAGAGAAGAACAACTATTGCCGGTTTGCCTGCATATAGATTGCGCTATCGATATAATCTAAAAGATGGTTTGTATGAAGGAGAGAAGTATATCGTTGTGAAAGACACAGCTTATGCAACAGTCCTTGAATTCAGTGCATTTTCTGATTCATATTCTTTCTATAAACCAACATTTGACAATATCGCCAAGAATTTCATTCCTGCTTCCAATCCAATTGAAAAGAAACCTGATACTGTTGTTCAGAATGCTGAAGCAGCGCCACCATCTTTGACTAGCAGAGTGGTAAATGGTACCGGATTTTCAATTTCTGTTCCGGATAATTTCAATGGAGTGAAAACCCAAAATGCGGGTACGATATACTCTGTCAGCTTCCAAGGTGATCGACTCGATTGTACGATTCAAGTTGATGTGATTGATGCTTCCAAACAAAAAAATCTTTCCAAGATTGTTGAAGACAATAAGAAAGCATATGGTGCAGCAGCTGCATCGAAAACAACATTGGGTGGAGTCGAAGCATATTATATGAATTATTCATTTGGTGGAAATGTTCAAAGCCGTGTGTACTTCGCAATCAAAGGCGATAAAATGTTCCGCGTGACCATGAATTATTTTATTCCTAAGCAGGATGTTTATAAGCCTGTTTTTGAAAAGAGCATCACAACATTCCGCATGTTATGATCTAAAAATTCGTAAAAGATGAGGCACTTCGTTGTGAACGAGGTGCCTTTATTTTTTTGAGGAATATGGAAGAGTATCATAAGATTCATCGTGAGATTTTACAGTGGTTTTCTCTCAATGCCAGAGAATTTCCATGGCGTTATGATTCCCCGGATTCATATCATGTATTGATTTCCGAGTATATGTTACAACAAACACAAACATCAAGAATAGCTGAACGCTTTCCGATATTTCTAGCACAGTATCCTGATATCAATGCATTGTCCAAGGCAAATAATCAAGACATGATTATAGCATGGCAGGGACTGGGCTATAATAATAGAGCACTAAGACTTCGTGACTGTGCTAGAACTATAGTTGAAGAATATGGTGGCAATATTCCGAATGAATATGCGGATTTAGTGAGATTACCTGGTATTGGACCATATACTGCCTCTGCAATTCTGTCCTTTGCACATAGAAAGGATATAGCGGTAATTGATGTCAATATTCGAAGAATTTATTCTCGAATGAATGGATGCTCTCATCCAGATGACATGTCAACCAAAACAGTAACAGATTTTGCAGAGAAGATATTTCCAAGAGGTAATTCATCAGAATGGCATCAAGCAATGATGGATATCGGTGCACAATTTTGCAAGGCGAATGCAGTGTATTGTGCTCTATGTCCATTGCAAGATGTTTGCGCATCTGCATTTCAAGTAATGATGAAAAAGAATAATACGAAGAAGAGAGAACCATCACATAGAGATATTCCGAATCGTATCTGGCGTGGAAAAACAATTGAGTTTTTACGACATTCCAATAATTATGCAAGTGATGTGGCAATTGTTCTGCATGAATTAATCGGAAATACAATTGATGATTCTGATCTTGTATGGTTCACTAAGATCATTGTACCGGCACTCCAAAAAGATAGATTGATTAATCATGATGTACAGACAGATGTCATTTCCTTGGCACATGAATGAGGTATAGTATGTTGACGATGAAAGGTCCATTAGAGAAAACAGTTCAAAGAATACTACTGATTTCTACATATAGTTCATTGTGTGTTTCAGGCCTGATTATCTATGGTATATCAGGTATTGATGGTATTGATATAATTACCTTGATCACTGCTTCACTGATACTGACAATTACATGTATTGCGATTGTCAGAATAGTTGTTCGAAAAAATATTGTCTATCCAATCAATCGCATCATTGATGCAATGAATAGTTTTGTGGGGGGAATATCAACGATAAGAGTAGATAAACAAGTAAGTACTGTCCATGAATTGAAAGAATTGGCGGAATCATTTAATTCACTTGCAGAAAAATCCTCAAAAGATATTTCTGAATTGAAAAAATTGGAACAGGTTCGAAGTCAATTTCTGGGAAATGTTTCACATGAATTACGAACACCTATTTTCTCCATTCAAGGCTATTTGGAAACCTTACTTGATGGTGCATTGGATGATCCGGCTGTACGTAGAAAATTCGTGGAGAGATCACATGCCAATGCAATCCGACTCAATGTGCTTTTGTCTGATTTGATTGATATATCTAAAATTGAATCAGGTGAAATGCGAATGAGTTATCGCTATTTCAATGCGATTGAAATGATTCATGATGTATTGCATTCTTTGGAATATCAGGCACAGCAATATCAAGTACACTTGGAGACCAAATTACCAGAAGAAGAAGTATTGGTTTATGGAGATAAAGAAAGATTGACTCAAGCTCTCACGAATCTAGTCGAGAATGCATTGAAATATAATAAGGTGGATGGTAAAGTCATCGTTGAGTTAACCATGAATTCCACACAAGTAACTATATCGGTGAAGGATTCCGGTATAGGTATAGCAAGTGAACATAAGGATCGTATTTTTGAACGTTTTTATCGCGTGGATAAAGACAGATCTCGAGCAGTGGGAGGAACAGGATTGGGACTTGCAATTGTTAAGCATATTCTTGAAGCACATCAAACCACGCCAATTGTAGAGAGCATACCTGGTGAGGGTACAACGATTTCTTTTACTTTGAAAATCTAGTGTATATTTTGGGTATTCATAATGCCCTGTTCATCATCAATATTTTGTAAATTTGCCATCTGATCACCATCCAATTATTGGAATATAACATGTCACATACAGACTCTTCTTCATTACGCTTTCACCTCTCTGAGGAGGTGCAGGCGATTAAAGATGTAGCGGCATCTTTTGCCGACAATGAAATTGCTCCTCATGTTCTTCATTTTGATGAAACACAAGAATTTCCACATGAAATTTTCAAGAAATTGGGAGAATTAGGATTCCTCGGAATACTTGTTCCTACCGAATATGGTGGAAGTGGTCTTGGCTATCAGGAGTATTCTGTCATTGTTGAGGAAATAGCCCGCATTTGTCCTGCTATGGCTTTGGGTGTGGCTGCGCACAATGGCTTATGCACAAATCACATTTTGAAATTCGCTACTGAAGAAGTAAAACAAAAGTATATTCCACGATTGGCCTCCGGAGAAACATTAGGTGCCTGGGGTTTGACCGAACCAAGTGCAGGTAGTGATGCCGGTGGTACGCGTACCACAGCTGTCCGAGATGGCGATGATTATATCATCAATGGATCAAAGAATTTTATCACGCATGGCAATGTTGGGGATATAGCAGTTATCATGGCTGTAACCGACCCATCAAAAGGCAAAAGAGGTATCTCAGCATTTGCTATTGATAAATCCATGCCGGGATTTTATGCTTCCAAAAAGGAAAATAAATTGGGTATGCGTTGCAGTGATACTGCATCTTTGACTTTTGACAATGTGCGTGTTCCTGCAAGTCATTTGATTGGGAATGAGGGCGAAGGATTCATTCAGGCATTGCAAATACTAGATGGTGGAAGAATCTCCATCGCTGCATTGTCTGTAGGCCTTGCCCAAGGCGCATTGAATGCCTCTTTACAGTATTCTGTTGAACGTAAGCAATTCAATCAGAGACTGGCAGATATGCAAGCAATTCAATTCAAATTGGCAAAGATGGCAATGGATATTGAAGCAGCAAGACTATTGACTTATAAAACAGCTTGGATGCGTGACAATGGTCAAAATATCACATTGGCTGCATCTCAGGCGAAATTACATGCAAGTGAAATTGCAGTTCGTGTTGCCGAAGAGTCTGTACAGATACATGGCGGATATGGGTATATCAAAGAGTATCCAGTTGAGAAATATTATCGTGATGTAAAACTGCTCACGATAGGTGAGGGAACAAGCGAAGTGCAGAAACTGGTCATTGCAAGACAATTACTTACTGACTAAATACATAAGAGGCATCCAATGGATGCCTCTTATACTATCTGCTTCTACTGATGAATTCTAAGTATTCCTTATATAAGGCTTCATAATGGGGACCGATGATTTCAATAGTGCCGGTTAGATAACACCATGAGGAAACTGTTACAAACCGAATAGTAAGAGATGTCTCATTATGAGTGCAAAAGTGAGCCCCAAATTCTCTGTAATAACATTCTTGAACCAGGGCAAGCGACATTCTGTGAACATCTTGAAAGCTACTAAATACCCCTTTTAATGTGAGCTGATAATTAATCATGCTCCTCGTGTATTCTTCATACTCTCTCTCTTCATTTCTCGTATTCTTGTCCACGATTTCACCCAATGGATAGAGTGAATCATAGAGGTCGCATCCATACCCTTGGATATCCATTGTTGGTTCAATCCATGACGCTGTGACTGCAATTATTTCTTCAAAATTCATCTTGCCCTCTTTGAATATTGGATAAAGTATTTCTTATTCTTCCGGTTCATCAGAATCATCATCAAGAAGAAAATCAGGGAGATCTATATCGTCCAAAGAACCTGATTCAATTTTATCTGTTATATATTGTTCGGTTTTTCGAATGTCCAAAGCAGCTTCAAAGCCTTTTTCGGTAACAATATATACAGGGTACATTGCCTGTTTATCTCTTAAATGATCATATCCCTCTTTTTCTGATAATGTGAGATACCCAAGTTTTTGTAAACTATAAATCACAAGTTTTGCATCAATAGGATTTGCAATAATTTTTTTTAGCGTTGATTCAAATGGATATACGGCGACTCCTGCACCAAGACCTTTGCTTTCTGAAATAAGAGCAAATAATACGCTCTGTTCATGATTGTTCATTAGGATAATTCCCCTGATATATGAATACTATGGAAAATGTGTCGGACATCGAATTACACTTTTTCTTTCTTTTTGGATAATTGTTCTTTTTCTATAATCTTAATAACTGCATTTGCCGCATCACCCTGTAAATGAAATACTTTATTGCCAATCAATACGGATAGTTTTTTTGACTTTGGTATTTCCTCCTTCTCTTTAAGCATATCGGCATATTGCTGAATCTTTTCTTTTGCGCTTTTCAAGAGAATCACTTTTCCATCATCATATTTCCAGTCCTTATTCTGCTTGAGATAATTCTGGAAAGAAACCGGCTTATTAGTACTGATATCACGAAGTGCATAAATTTTCTGCACGGTCAATTTCATTTCTTCAGCAAGCTCTTGAACAGAAAACTCTAAATTGTTCACCTCTTTCTTGGTTTCGAGCTTTCGCTGTTGTCTATTCGCTGTGGGTTTTGTTCCACGAGTTGTAAGATTGTTATTCTGATACTTTCGATAAGACTTTCTTTGCTTGAGTTTTGTAATTGCTGATTCCTTGAACAATACTTCTGAACCATTCCATTCCCAATCCTTCCCTTCCTTCAAGATCGGCTCGAATTCATAAAATCTTGGTTCATTGTCTTTGCCTTTACCGGCAACTTTGACTGTTTGTCCTTTGCGGAACTGTAAAAGTCGTGGAGCTGAAAGATTGAACATCTCGCAGACTTCTTTTGAGTTATACGTTTTCTGTGCCATTTTCATCACACCATAAATATGAATTAACTGTTTTGCTATTTTGCCGAAGGATTAGCTCTCGTCTGAGCATACTTCTGATTCCACTATGTTTGAACATAGGTAAGACATTCGGTATATTTCTTATTGTCTGCCAATATATTGTCGAACTGTCGGACCAACCTCTACCATCAATCTCTCGAATAGTTGTAAATGCGGAAATCT
Source organism: Candidatus Kapaibacterium sp. (assembly GCA_023253875.1). Lineage (GTDB taxonomy): Bacteria > Bacteroidota > Ignavibacteria > Kapaibacteriales > UBA961 > UBA961. Next base: position 3,057 of record JALRFC010000010.1, on the reverse strand, counting down.
GCTCTTGAGGGATGACATCACCATAATAGGAAATAATGTTTGCCTCGATTTGATCATGATAGGATAAACCATCATGAATATATACCTCACATTGCAAAGGTGATAGTGCATGCTGAATCCAGTGTCCGCTACAGTTTGCGCCACCAAAGCCATGACCATATCGCACATGTATGACATGGCTTACTTTTGCTCTCAAAGGCAATAATAATTCCGCACAAAGTTGTTCATTGCAACAAAAAGCATAGAGCACAGGCTTTGTTATAGAGCCAAATTCGGCACTCTCAATTGTTGCATGAAAAAAGAATACCCGATTAAAAAAATGTGAATTCCTTTCTGTCCATTGAAAAGCAGGTGATGGTTCAAAGTTCAATCTTCCCAAATCCTCAATGTCTGATAAAGTCACTTTGGCTCTCCCATCATCATGAATGACCGGATTACCACCATGAAACAGAATCTGTTCAAATGTACTGCTCATTAGATCATAATCTGAGTAGAAGAAAATATCAGGCTCTGCAGGATCTTCACCTACAATCGTTGGACTCATTGTCAAGAATGCATCATTCAGATAGAATAATGCCCGAAAGTCTGTACCAGCTGACGGATACCAAGCGATGCATGCATCATGTTCAAGATTTGAAATATAGTTCGAGAATTGAACACCTCTGCGATTATCAAGTAATCGTAAAAATTGTGTTGACATAATTAACCCCAATACTGAATAAATACTAAATACCCCAATTCTATATAGCCGATATCAGAATACGAATATATCGGCACGGCTCTTATTAACGATACAAAAGTAATAAAATTATAATTAACAAAAAAATAATTTATTACTCAATAAAAAACCCTAATTCTCCCAATCTCTTTTTCACTCTGGCAAGATCTGCTTTTCCGATGATGATGCGATACCCTTCTGCTCTTTTTGTTAGAGATTTTAACTCCTGATCAATTGCAAATAGCCTGGTGAGCTCTGGATGATCTTTCAATTTGAATACAATAGATGTTGGTTCGGGTATCAAGGCATTCGATTTGTCGATCAAATCATAAAAAAATTGTTCCCAATTATCTGGTAGCTCTCCGCTCATTACGTTTCTGAACTGGGTTATCTTTTGCTGAATGTCTTTGACTGTATAACATCCTTTTGTAAATATCTGAGAATCCACCTGAAAGAATTGCCCACCAATTCTTTTTGCGAATTGAGCAATTGCCAATTGTCTATGTGCGGAACTGCCTCGGACCGTAATGAGTAATCGTTCATGATCCAATATATATGGTTGTTCCTGATGTTCGGGGATGCTGATTGATTCCGCTTCTTGTTTACCAATCATGATAAGACCAATATCGGTGATCTTCGCGTGAACAATTCCATCCCAAGGAGATATATACTTAAGACCTTTCAATTGATAATGATGATTATTTGGTATGACTGAAAGAAAATCAAGGATTCCCAGTGATCCCAATAAGCCCAAAAGACCTCTTATCAATGTTGGATACATCGCTTCTCTATATGATATGGGATCTATAGGCGGTTTATCATAGGTTGACAAATTGATATATCCTGCATCCTCTTTGGATGGAAGTTCTTGATATAATGGTGGAAGAATCTCATGAATCATGATAGAATCAATCAGCGATTCTATATCAATCCATGTATCTTTGGCGAATGAATCAAGTAATTGGGGGATGCCTGCGCATATTGCAGGTAGATTATTCTTTACTTCATTATCATGAACAAAGTGTAAAAGATACTCCTTAATCGGTAGAGAATGTTTTACTATCATTTCATACAGAGTCCTGATGATTTCCAATCCATTGGATTTCTGGAGTGAATCCCATGTAGGACCATTCATAATCATCCAAATGAGAGGATTGGTTGCTATGGTATCCAGTTCTCGATTATCAGGGTATAATTCAGGAAGAGAGAACATGGAAATAAGCGACTTTGTTTTCTTTCTCTGCAGTGAGCCGGGAAATGTACATTCTTCTCTGTAAAAATCAGTATGGACTCTAGGTATCAAATCCCGTATGATTTCCGGCAATCTATGTTGAGATTCATATAGATACCAACCGGCTTTTGGGGGATTAGGTAATTCCTTTGTTGACTTTGGATGTCGAGATATCGGAGAATCCATGATATCTCGAAAAGCACTGCGCAATAATGGTGGGAGAAAGAACCACACATTTTGAAACTTCGAAACTTTTGAGGTCTGCACTCTTCGTAATAAAGGAGGAGTTAACTCATCAAGGGCCAATAAAGAATATTCAGGCTTGGGAAATGCCATTGATGGGAGGACGGAATCTTCAGAATATTGAATTGTGTCAATATCTGTCAAGAGTTGACCGGTACTCTTTACTGCATGGCAAGGACCTCGCCAAACAACTTGCTCCAATATTGCATATACTGGATCATGAAGATAATTGATGAGAGTATGTGCAAGATCTTCTTGTTGAACGATGATGGCATACAGGTGAGCAATGATGATTTTTTCAGGGATTTCGGATGATCGTGCAATCTCCTTGAATTCCTGTAACGCAGGATGTGATGAATGAATCAGTACTTGACCACGCAGATATTCAGTATATGCCAATGATAATTCAGCATGTGAATAATGATCGGATATTTCCTGTACCAAAGCAGATATATCATCAGGAATGATCATTTGCTTCTCCTTCGCCAAGTATGTATTCGATATCTTCTTCAGTCAATGCTTTGAGTGAAGTACCATCGGTAGAAATGATGGCATCAAAGAGTTCGCGTTTTCGATCTTGTAGCTTGAGAATTTTTTCCTCGATAGAACCGCGTGCAATCAATTTATAACTCAATACAGTATTCTTCTGGCCAATTCTATGAGATCTATCAATGGCTTGATTTTCAGCAGCGATATTCCACCATGGATCATAAAGAAATATCATATCTGCAGCAGTAAGATTGAGTCCCAAACCACCGGTCTTGAGTGTCATCACAAATGCACGTATGGATTCATCTTGCTGAAATTTTTCAACGATTTTTTGTCTATTTGTCGAAGAACCGGTCATGACCACATGTCCAATACC
>JALRFC010000109.1:5426-6458 GCA_023253875.1 Candidatus Kapaibacterium sp. | reverse complement strand
CATAATTGAGTATTTTTGCAGCATAATTTATCAGATATTCTATGAAAATCTCATTCCATACACTTGGTTGCAAACTCAATTATTCAGAAACATCTCAGTTACGAGATCAATATGAAAAATTGGGACATGAAATTGTGCCTTTTGGTGATAAGACTGATGCAGTTATCATCAATACATGTACTGTTACGGAACATGCAGACAACGAATGTCGTAAAATCATTCGCAAAATACAGCAAAAATCTCCGAATGCATTCATTGGAGTCACTGGTTGTTATGCACAATTACAACCCGATGAAATAGCAAATATACCCGGCGTTGATGCTGTAATTGGTACCGCTGATAAGTTGAAGATAGATACCTTAATTACTGATTATTCAAAAAGATCTATTCCTGAAATAATTGTACAATCCGTGGATGATGCAGAATTCGCCTTCTCACAATCTGCAGAGGAAGATACAAGAACAAGAGCTTTTCTGAAAATTCAAGATGGATGTGATTATAGTTGCAGTTTTTGTACAATTCCAATGGCAAGAGGCAAAAGCAGAAGCATGAATCTTCTTGAAATACCTGATAGAATTGCCAGATTGGAACAACAGGGATATCATGAAATCATTTTATCTGGGATAAATCTTGGTGATTATCATCATGAAGAACATACATTATACGATGTTCTTACATTGATTGAATCATTGAATACCAATGCTCGATTTCGTATTGGATCCATAGAACCCAATCTTGTTTCTGCATCAATCATTGATCATATCACTGCTTCAAAGAAGATTGTTCCTCATCTACATATGCCTTTGCAGAGCGGTTCGCCATCAGTATTACGAAGAATGAAAAGAAGATATAAGGCATCCACATATAGAGAAACTCTTCTTCATTATACATCTTTGCTACCACATGCTTGCATTGGTGCAGATGTGATCGTCGGATTCCCCGGCGAAACAGATGAAGAATTCGAAGAAACATATACATTCATTGAATCACTTCCCTTTTCTTATTTGCATGTATTCACCTATTCTGAAAGAG
>JALRFC010000109.1:0-5416 GCA_023253875.1 Candidatus Kapaibacterium sp. | reverse complement strand
AAATACGTAATGCACGATTGAGAGATCTTTCGGAACGAAAACGTTCAATGTTTTATGCTTCACAACGTGATACAGAACATATCATCATACCTGAATCCTATGATGCAATAACAGGCTTATGGAAAGGATGGACGGAAAATTATGTCAGATGTCAATTTCCGGCAGATGAACACTTAGAACTGATTCCATATCGGATAGCATTACATTCCATAGATGAACATGGATTGATGAAAGGAGAATTGATAGATACGCCAATCATCAATCAGCGATTTTATCCGCTTACAATTTTGTGATGAGTATAATGAAAGAACGCATCACACATGTACTGAAAGTTCACTATGATGGCACGCAATATTCAGGTTGGCAAAGACAGAATAATGCACAAAGTGTCCAACAAACCATTGAAGAAGCTTTATTCAAATTAACCGGCCATGAACTAACTGTTCTTGGTTCGGGAAGAACTGATGCCGGTGTTCATGCTCGCGGACAAATTGCCCATTTTAAGACATCATCTGATGTATTTTCTATACCAGAGGATAAAATCTTACGTGCAATCAATAGCAGATTGCCAAAGGATATTCGCATCATAGGACATTGTATTCCCATTGGTGATTTTCACTGCACGCGAGATGCCATCTATAGAGAATATTCTTATTCTGTATCGAGAAGTGAGAATGTCTTCAATCGATATTTCACCACATATTTTCCATATCCTTTGGATGAATCTCTCTTATTGAATTCCGGGTCGATATTCTTAGGTGAACATGACTTTACCTCTTTTTCCAAAATCAACCCTTCCACTATATCGTATATCTGCAATGTGAGTACCTGTGAATGGTCTACATTTGATGATGGTTATAGATTGCATATAGGTGCAAATCGCTTTGTTTATGCTATGGTAAGAGCAATCGTTGGTGCAATGCTCGAATATGCCAGAGGTACGATATCAAAAGAGGACTTATTACTCCTCCTGCATGATCCCAATGGAACATCAGTGAAAAAGAGAACTCCAGTTGCTGAACCTCATGGACTTGTTTTGGAAAAGGTTATATATCCTGAACACTTTTCTATCAAATTTTCATGAATGAATATCAACACATGTCATTCATGCAGCTTGCATATGAACAGGCAGAGATTGCATATTCGCAAGGAGAAGTCCCAATTGGTGCTGTCATTGTTAAGAATAATGAAGTAATTGCTTCGGCATATAATCAGACAGAACATCATCAAAATCCAATAGGGCATGCAGAAATATTGGCAATTGAAAGAGCAGCCACAATTCTTCAAACCAGAAGATTGACTGATTGTACATTATATGTTACACTTGAACCATGTGCTATGTGTGCCGGAGCCATTGTACTTTCAAGAATACCGATTGTCTATTTTGCGAGCAAGGATGCAAAAGCCGGAGCTGTTCATTCATTATACGAACTATTGAATGATACAAGATTGAATCATCAATGCAAGATACATGCAGGTTTGATGCATGAAGAGTGTAGTACACTCTTATCAATGTTCTTCAAACAACTCCGTGAAGGACATATTGCCAAAACTCATCAACATAGGCAAAATCGTGAAGAATGAAGAAAAGCAATATGATCCCGGATTATACTTGATTCCTACGCCAATTGGGAATCTTGAAGATATGACTATTCGTGCTTTACGATTATTATCAGTGGCTGAAATCATAGCTTGTGAAGATACCAGAGTGACAGGACAATTATTAAAGCAATATTCAATAACACCTCAAAAGTTGTATTCTTGCCGTGAGCATAATGAAAAATCAGTCAGCGAGTACTTATGCACTGAGGTTCTCAGCGGAAAAAGAGTATGTTATGTTTCTGATGCAGGTACGCCCGGCATATCTGATCCCGGAATGATATTGATTCAAACCGCTATCAATCTGAATATCCCTTATCATGTATTACCCGGCGCCACCGCAATCATTCCGGCACTTATCCAAAGTGGTTTTGCAAATGATGATTGGTGTTTCATGGGTTTTCCTCCTCATAAAAAAGGAAGAGAGTCTTTCATTCAATCTGTATCACAAAGACATACTGTGATAGTCTTATATGAAAGTCCATATCGGATCATGGATCTTCTTGAAGCATTTCAACAGAATGATTTCCTTAAAAAGAGAAGATTATATGTTGTTCGTGAAATAACAAAAAAGTTTGAGCAGTCATTTAGAGGTACTCCACAAGAAATACTTCAAAACATGAGTGATCATCAAACCAAAGGTGAATTTGTATTGGTGATTGATAAGGAGAATGAATGATGTTCATTACATTCGAAGGTATTGACGGCAGTGGAAAATCTACACAAATTCAATTATTGAAAGAGTGGTTGGAACGTTTAGATCATACAGTAACTGTACTCCGTGAACCGGGAGGTAATGTAGTTTCAGAACAAATACGCCAATTATTGCTGGATTCAACTGAGCACATTGAACCGAGATGTGAATTACTTTTATTTACTGCAGCAAGAGCACAATTGGTGTCAAAAGTAATTCGCCCAGCACTCAAAGCCGGACATATCGTGATTTGTGATCGGTATATTGATTCATCTGTAGCATATCAAGGATATGGAAGAGGTCTTCCAATTGATGATATCGTCCGTATCAATGACTTTGCCACAGCAGGTCTCATACCAGATATAACATTCATTTTTGATCTTACTGTTGACGATGCAGCAAAAAGGGCAGGATTTCGTTCAAATGATAATAAAACGAAACCGGATAGAATGGAACAATCCGGTGATGCATTCTTCGAAAGGACAAAGCAAGGATACATTGAACTAGCACAAAATGCTAATCGAAATATATTCATCATCCATGCAGGTGATTCCATGCATGATATTCGTGATCAAGTTGAAACAATTGTCGGACGTTTTCTTTGAAATGGATTAATCTTCCCTTTTCTTGAATTCGTATAATGCTACTTTGAGCCTCATTTCTGATTGAAGTGGATAATATTCCTCATATCCAGGTTTTGCCCCTTGTATTTGAACATTTGCCCAGCATGATGCCGGCTTATATTCAGTGATCAATGCTGAAAATAATTCCTTTCCCTCTCTGGAAACGTTATATGTATTACCTTGAACAGGCATTGTTGCTCGATCAGGAGATTCATGATGATGTTTCATATCAATGCTCAATCATAGTATGTAATGTGTGAATAATTACCTTAGAACATGTTTCCGGTGCTATGATATGGTGCATGCTCTTTGATTCATAAGTTTTAATAATGATGAGATGTTGCATCGCGAGTTCACTTGCCATCGCATATATTTTTTGAATCATCATTGCATCTCGAGTCAATATGGAAATGTGTACCATATTCTCTTGTTGATCATGAAATATATGTTTGAATAGTGAAGGTTCCAGAGGATTAGAAATGATAATTGAAGAGGTTGATTGTTCATTTCTATTACAAATGATGGTTTTCTCACCTTGATCATCGAATGCATTTGCAATCGAAACAGGGATTGAATGTTTCTTTGGTAAATCCAACATCCAATGATGTAATAATTTCAAACCATTGTCCGCCAATTCTTGAGCTTCTACATAATTCAATGTAGGTACACATTGAGTATGCGGTATATGTTTTGGATCTGCTGTTCGGATACCGCTCACATCTGTCCAAATCATAATTTCATCAGCATGTACAATGCTTCCAAGCAATGCTGCAGTTAGATTCGAACTTTCATATCCCATTGTTGTACAATCACCATGAATATTTTTCCCTATAAAGCCTGCGATGATAATATGATCATGTGTTTGTAATTCAGGTATAAGCACAGTGTTGACATTATGAGAGATCATATGCTCAATTGGTTTTGCTGAACCATAATCATCATTTGTGATAATGATGTCTCCAGCATCAATCAAATGGGCATGTATTCCATGTGTATCAAGTAATTCACTGATAAAATGAGTAGCAAGGACTTCTCCTTGTGAAAGAATGACATCATGTATTCTTGGACTTAGTTCTTTGGTAAGTGAAATTCCTTTTAATAATCGTTGTAATTGGAGAGAAACTCTTTCGAGAACTATATGAAATCGCTCTTGATGTGGTAATAGAAGTGAAGAAAGCATCTCATGATACTGTATGATGTCATTCAATAGCAATATTCCGTCTTCATAGGAAGCATTGAGTGTAATGTGCATCATGCGATCAAGCTTTCTGGTAATATCAGAAAATGCAGAGATGACAAGTATATGCTTATCCTGCTGCTTTCCAATGATATCCACCATTGCCTGAAAACCGGCTTCATGATGAAGTACTGAACCTCCGAATTTCATGACTTTCATAATTCTCTCATGCGATGATATTCACTTCAGGTTCGAGAGTAATTCCATACATAGTCAGTATGGAATTTTGTACCATGTGAGATAATGCATAAATATCTGCACCAAATGCATCATTGGCATTGATTAATACAAGGGCTTGATGTTCATGAACTCCGGCACCATTGTGCCTAAAACCCTTCCAACCTGCTTTATCTATTAGCCAACCAGCAGGAATCTTCACGGTTTTATCATCAACTGGATATGATGGCATATCAGGATAGGTACTTTTTAGTGTTTGATATGTCGATATATCAATGATTGGATTCTTAAAAAAGCTTCCCGCATTGCCAATGATGGAAGGGTCAGGAAGTTTTCTTTGGCGTATATCCATGATGGCATGTGCAATGTCAAGACAATGTGGTTCATGTATCTCTTGTTGAGTAAAATAGGCTTGAACATCGGGATAATGGGCCATTGGGTATTCAATTTTCTGCAATAGAAAGTCTACATGCGTAATGAGAAAATCATTCCAATCTTTAGTCTTAAAAATACTATGTCTATAGGTGAATTGACATTGTTCATTTGACAAGGAAACACGCATTCCCGAACTGAGTTGTATGCCATGAACTGTTTGTATTGACTCTGCTACTTCCCTACCATATGCACCGATATTTTGCACCGGTGCTGCACCAACTGTCCCTGGTATTAATACAAGATTCTCTAATCCAAATAATCCATTATCAAGCATTTCAATAATGAACTCATGCCATACTTTTCCTGCTCCAACACGAATAACTGATGTTAGATTCGAATCTTCTATGACAGTAATTTCCGAGCCGGTATAGCTTATTGCTGAATCAATTTCTGTTTTTACAAAGAGATAATTTGTTCCGCCACCAATGATCAAAGGTATATCATTGCCGAATGCCGGAATTGTCTCAATATCTTTTTCATGTTCGATAAGTATATACTTTCTGACATGTAAAGGAGTTTTGAAACCTGTGGATTGAGTGAGATCATGATTGTGAAGAATATTCATAAATCATCGCTCGAATATCAAAGTGACAGGACCATCATTTTCTATGTGTATATTCATATCTGCGCCGAATACACCGGATTCAATAC
>JALRFC010000108.1 GCA_023253875.1 Candidatus Kapaibacterium sp. | reverse complement strand
TGATGCGATTCTTGGTGATAAGATTATTAGTATCAACACTACCACCCGTATTGATGATAGTATCATTAGAAATTGTAATGCCCTGACCGGGGAAATACAGTTTTACTGAATCTTTTTGAGCTTGCCATGCAGTTCCATTCCACTTGAGAACTTGTCCTTTAGTTGCTCCCATATTATTCAGTTTTGATGCAGTAATAACTCCATCTTTAATATATAGAGAATCAAACTTCCCTAGCACTTCACCATTCGCACTAATACGGTTCTTTGTAATAAGGGTATTTGTATCAATCAGAATTGTATTGATTATCGAATCATTCGAGATTGCAATTCCTCTACCGGGATAATATACTTTTACTGAATCACCGGTTCCCGTATTGATGATTGTATCATTGGAAATGAGAATCCCTTTACCTGCTTTATATGTAAATCCAATATCGTCCGAAGCAATCCATGTAGTACCATTCCACTTCATGACTTGGCCAATATTCGCATTCATCCTATTAAGTTTATTTGCTGTAATGGAAGTATCTGCAAGTTTTTGATTTGTGACTGCTTGATTTGCCAATTTACCTGTAGTTACCTTTTCTTGACCAATCAGAGGATTAGGATAAAAGCCGGATAAATCTCCACCGGCGATAGAACCTACTGTAATGTCATCAAGTCCATTTGCATCACCCGTATTGATGATGGTATCTATGGAAATACTGATTCCAACTCCTGCTTTATAATTTTTCCCAATATCATCGGAGGCGACCCATGCAGTACCATTCCATTTCATCACTTGACCTTGTCCTGCAGACATACGATCAAGCTTTGATGCGGTGATTGCACCATCTGCGATTTTGCTATTTGTTACTTTCCCATTACCAATATCAGGATTTGGGAATGTTCCGGATAAATCTCCACCGGCTTTTGAGCCAATGGTAATATCATTGGTGGAATCGGCATCACCGGTATTTGAAATTACATTGCCAGTTATGGCAATACCCTTTCCGGCAGTGTATATGTCACCATTATCATTTGCGGGTGCCCATGTTGTGCCATTCCATTTGAGTACTTGACCAATGAATGCACCCATTGAACTTATTTTATTTCCGGTAATTGAGCTGTCTGCCAATTTTGCATTCGTGATAGCATTATTGCGAACATGATTAGTATTGATGGAATTATTGGCAAGAATCACATCAACTGAATCAGAAGATTTTCGAATGGAAATGGTTGAATCTGAGCTTGTAATAGTAGAAATTCCGGGTGCAATTTCAATGAGTACGGTATCTGCACCACCACCAATTAATACACCCTTGCCACCAGCAATGTATAGTTTACCCTGTTTTCCATTAATACTTAATACAGCTCCTGTTGCATCATATGTCAAGCCACGAACATAATTGGCGGTATCAGCTTTCACGGCAAATTTGGCAGAATCACTACGCAAAGAGTATGGACTAGATACCAATTGTACGCGTGGACTAAATTCCGGATCTGACCCAACAGTAATGCCAAGCCAATATTGCTTATCAAATGGAAGATTCAATGGATTCGCTTGTCCAAGAATTGCATCAAAGACACCATTGATGGTTGTCAGTGTCTGCGTTTCTGTCCAAAGTTGATTCCCTGATTGATTTGCATCATACATTCTGAATGTGATGCTATAGGATGAATCCGGATATGGAGTATCCTTGTCCATCAGTAATAAACCCTGATAGGACAGCTTCATAGGAATTTGCGACTGCAACTGCAATGGTAGTGTCATTGCCAAGGCAATCACCCAAATGAGCATGCATAGCTTTGCTTTCATATGTACTCTTTGAAGTATAGTCTTTAGTAACAAATTCAAGTAAGGTATTGACACAATGACTGACAATGTGTCAACACAATTACTGAACATATAGTCTAATCAAAAATGATGCCTATAATTGGATAACAAGCATTTATACCCTTGAAATACTCGTAAAACTGTGGGTATTGTCCTCGAATATTAACTTTATGGCCTTTTTTGATATATTTTCCCTTAGTTCTTCATTTTTTGATCAAATCATAATATTCTCCCCCTACATTATGATTTTATGGGCAGAATACATAAGAAAAGCCAAGATTTCTCTTGGCTTTTCTTTTTTCTTTCCAATGATAGTCTATTTTACTCCACAGTGTCAAATTCTTGTCTGGACAGTCTATTCAGTGGTTTTTTGCCTGATTTCTGAATAATCTCATTGCATCTTCCAAACTGTTTGGAATAAAAGGCCTGTAGTGTGTTCTTCAGAGACAGCAAATCTTTGTCTAAGTTGTCTATTCTTTTGATTTGCTCTGCGCTTGGTTTACCGGCATATTGATTAATTGTACCATATATTCCTGCCAATTTTTCACGCAATTTATCTTCACTGTCAGCAAAAAGTGTGCTTTTCTCTGCAATCATTTGTTTATGAAGTGAATCAAGTAGAGATACTGCATCAGTCAAATACTTCTTGTCTGTATCATCAATAATTGTTCTCATTCGCAATTTCAGAGAATCTCGAAGAGACGTTGTTTGCTCAGCAGTATAGGCTAAATCATCTATCATGGACCAAAGTCTCTTTGCTACTTGATTTTGTGCTTGACGATCTTGAGGAGAATGAATCGAGCGTTTGTCTGAATTGATGGTAATGGAACCTTTGAATTCTTGTCCATTCTTACGGACTCTTACGGTATATGTTCCCGGAAGTACAGCATAGCCATAATTTCCACCACCGGTATTAGGGGAAACTGCCACACGAGGCGCTTTGGTGCTCATATTCCATGACATCAAATTGATTCCCTTCCTTTTTGAAGCAGGAACACTTGATATTACTTCTCCCGAAACTGGATCAAGAATATCGATATTCATTGGGCCAATCATATGTCTTGATTTCATAAAATAGGCAAAACGTGCACCATCAGCCGGATTTGATCCAGTAAATTCATCAGTGCCATTGAATTCTTGAAAACTCGTTGCATAGGATTGTTCGCTAGGGCGTACTGGCAAGAAGAGTAATTCACTTTGCAAATCTTTTGGAGCAAGAGTTCTGATTGGAGAGATATCATCAATGATGAATACACCACGACCATGGGTGGCGATGATTAAATCATGAGTCTGAGGGTGAATGGCAAGATCTCTCACTGGTACATTTGGCAAATCATTCTTGAATTGCGCCCAAGAATTTCCACCATCGATAGAGATGAATAAGCCATACTCGGTTCCTGCAAAAATCACATTGCGATTCATAAGGTCTTCACGTATGACATGAGCATATCCACGTAGTGAATCACCTTTAAATTGAGTCCACGTTTTACCGTAATCTGAAGATTTCAGCATATAGGTGTTATGGTCTCCTCGGGTGTGATTATCAAGCGTTACATATACAGTTCCTTTATCAAAATGACTTGCTTCTACGCAAGAAACCCAAGTATTTTTTTGAATGTTTGAAGGAAGATTTAGCGCAACATTCGACCATTGTTTACCACCTGAAGTTGTCACTTGAATATTCCCATCATCGGTGCCAACCCAAATGATTTGTTGATCAATCGGTGATTCACAAATCGAATAAATCGTGCAATGATTTTCTGCACTTGTCACATCTCTCGTCACACCACCCGAATTCACGGGATTATATTTCGTGGAATCATTCGTTGTGAGATCCGGAGACAATCTTGTCCAAGTATCGCCATGATCATAAGAGCGATGAAGATATTGAGAGCCGATATATAAGGTTTTGGGATTTTGCACAGATTGTGCCATCGGCGTATTCCAATTGAAGCGTAATTTCTTCTCTCCTTCTTCCTCAAAAGGCGCTATGGGCTTTGTTTCACCGGAATTTAGATGTCTACGAACAGCGGATCCACCTTGTGATTCGAAATACATGATTTCTTTATTTACACGATCTCGGAGTACGGCAAAACCATCGCCCCAACCGGTCGGAGACCAATCACGATTTTGAATGGCACCACCTCCAGGAATTTTATGAGGAGCCATCCAAGAACCATTGTCTTGCAGACCACCGAATACATTATATGGCTCTTCAACATCATGAGATATGCGATAGAATTGTCCGACAGAAAGATTTCTAAACATTGACCAAGAGACACCTCTATCATATGATCGATACACGCCACCATCGGTTCCGAGCAATAAGTGCTGTGTATTCTCAGGATCAATCCATAAAGCATGATGATCGGGATGAGTGCCACCGCCATAATTGAAACCATTGAATGTTTTTCCACCATCATTAGATGTACCCAATTGGAATGAAGGACGATAGACTCTTTCCGGATTCAATGGGTCAACAACCAATTGTGCAAAATAAAATGGTCTTGCTGTCACACTGACTGCATTGGATGTTTTGGTCCACGTTTCTCCTCTATCATCTGAACGGTAGAGTCCACTTGCGTTTGATTCCATCATTGCATAGAGAGTGCTGGGTTTTGAAGGAGCGATCGTAAGAATGATACGTCCCAAATCTCCTTCAGGCATTGATGCTGTTAGCTTGGTCCATGTTTTTCCTGCATCGGTGCTTTTATATAAACCTGAGCCTGGTCCACCGGAAGAAAAGCTCCACGCCTTTCTGCGAAATTCCCACATGGAAGCATAACAGATATTTGGATTTTCAGGATCGATGTCCACATCTGCACAACCGGTTTTTTCATTGACATATAACACTTTCGTGAATGTTTTTCCACCATCTTCCGTGCGATATAATCCACGATCTTCGCTATCTCCCCAAAGCGCACCCAAACCTGCAACCAAGGCGATATCAGGATTCTTGGGATTCAATACGACTTTGGCAATGCGTTCAACTTTTTCGAGACCCAGAAATTTCCATGATTCACCACCATCAGTGGTTTTATATAAACCACCACCGATAGATACACTGTTTCGAACATTACTCTCACCTGTTCCAACCCAGAGCACTGAATCTTGATGAAGCGGATCGAGTGCGATCGAGCCGATGGAATGTTGTTGTACTTTATTAAAAATCTGCTTGAATGAATTTCCATTGTCTTTTGATTTCCACAATCCACCTGCTGCAGACCCCACATAGATAGTGAGTCTTTTTTCGGATGGCGAACCGGGCACCGGCACACGAATGGCTTCTATGGCCGTGATTCGGCCGCTGCTTGTTGCTGGACCAATTTCACGGGCTCGCATTGAACCAAAGGTGAAAGAAGAAAACTGAGCTTGTGCAATACAGCATTGACTCAGGATTAAAAGACCGATAATGAACAGTCTGTTTTGCATGTGAGTCTCCGCGTATTATTGTTTTTTGGGCATACTGAAAATTGCATCTTGAACAGATGCATTGAATTGATATTCTTTAACATAAGTGGAGCTCATTGTCTCCCCATTCATTTTTGATTCAAATGCGAATGGCATGGTTCTGCCATCAATCACTTGATATTCACCAAGGAACATATCGCTTTCTTCAATCACTCCGGAATTCATCGAGCGAGTGGTCCATTTGATGATGAGATATGAATCTATGTCGAGATAATAGGTGATTTCAGTTCCATCTTTGTGCTTTGCAAGGACTTTATATACTTCAGAACCTTCGATTTCATCTTTACCTTCATAGCTGAGTATTGTGCCATCATTTCCTTCAGTGATCAAATCATTCCAAATGAATTTGATGGTTCTACCGGCATCCCGAGCATCATCGGCATTCATTGGTTGCGGATCCATTGATCCTGTCCAAGGCTGAATGCTCCATGCTTGTGTTCCATCATAAGCCATGGTATAGGTTAATCCGGCTTGAATGACGAGGTCCATTCGTGAACTATTCGGACTTTTGAGCGTAAATGTCATGGGTCTTTTCTCGCCTCCACCACCACCTTGCGTCTGTGCTTTGATAATCACTGCGCTTTGCAATGGATATTTGTCTTTACCACCAATGGCTTTGTGATAACCGGCCACAATGGATTCCAAAGTTTGAGCCTGAATCAAGATGGAACTTGCCATCATGAACATCAGCATCACGATTGTCTTCATGCTTATCCTATTAAGAATGTTGTATGTTTGAAAAGCGAATTTATTACGGCGATTTTGTAAGTTGGTTTCAGTTGTTTTTGTTTTACTGTTCGAGTGTTTTCATCATGAATGATGCACATATTCATCTTTTGGTCAATCATCTTCCTATCATCATACCGATGATTGCAATCATAGCCAGAATCTCGGCTTTTTTCTTAAAATCAGATGCTCTCAAGCAATTTGCATTGATCCTATTGATTGTAAGCGGTGTATTTTCATTCATGGCGATGCAAAGTGGAGAAAGAGCAGAAGAAATGATCGAGCAAACAGCTTTCTTTTCAGAGTCCTATGTGCATGAGCATGAAGAAGCCGCGGAAGTATATGCTATATTTACGTATATCATCGCGACTTTGGCAGCAATTGCTTTATGGGCTGATTTCACAAAAAAGAAATTTGCCTTGTTATTGACTGAAATCACTCTCGGACTCTGTA
>JALRFC010000107.1 GCA_023253875.1 Candidatus Kapaibacterium sp. | reverse complement strand
CATCCGGAAAAGGTGTATTATTTGTTCCAACATCCACTATCATGCATGTTCGTGGGGCAACGTATGGAGGTAATGCTCCTTCTTTTCGTTCACTTGAAATGCTCATTGATTCCAAAATACGATTCATCAAAAAAAATACACCCGATGCATCAATTCCACTGATTATGTTCATCATGGGATTCTATCATACAATCATGACATTGATTTCTGCTCCATTGGCCATCATCAGCAAAAGATTTCGTGGAAAAGTATACATGAATGCAATGTCCGCCGGTTTGTATTTTTCAAGAATTTCTTCACAATATAGAAATACACTATCATGAAAATTGCCATTCTCACCATAGGCGACGAATTGTGTATTGGTCAAATCATCAATACCAATGCGGCTTGGATGGCACAAGCTTGCACGGAGATTGGCGGTATCGTGTATAGACATGTTACGATACAAGATGGCATTGAAGAATTACTTTATGAATTGAATATACTTTCTAAGGAATGTGATTGCATTCTCATGTCCGGTGGTTTAGGCCCAACGCATGATGACAAAACGAAAGAGACACTCATTGCTTATTTCAATGATACATTGATCCTTCATGAGCAGACCTTACAGTCACTCAAAGCCAGAGCAAGACTTCGTGGCTTACCGCTTAATCAAAGAAATATGGATCAGGCCTTAGTTCCCTCAACATGTACTGTATTGGAAAATCCAAGAGGTACGGCACCCGGAATGCTTTTTCATGTTGATGATACAATCTATGTTTCACTTCCGGGTGTTCCTTCAGAGATGAAAGGCATTATGCAAGATCATGTACTTCCATATCTCAGAAAGAATATAGAACAAGAGGATGGAAAAATCCCATATTATCACACAATACTTACAAAAGGAATCCCCGAATCAGCACTTGCTGATTTGATCGGTGCTCCTGAAGATTTTCTTCAAACTGATGAATCACTTGCATTTCTTCCTTCATATCAAGGTGTGAGATTACGATTGGGAATTCTCAGCTCTCATCCCGATCATGCAAAAAACAGATTAGGTGAATTGCAAACTATTCTGCATTCCAAAGTAGGTACATATATCTATGGATATGGCAATGCAACTTTACTTTCCGTCACAACTGATATACTAATTCAAAAGCAATGTACAATTGGTGTTGTGGAATCATGTACCGGTGGGATGCTGGGTGCGGAATTCACCAAACAATCCGGATCTTCTACTTACTTCTTGGGTGGATTACAAACATATTCGAATGCATTGAAGATACAATTAGCTCATGTATCACCTAAAACACTTGAACAATTTGGAGCGGTCAGTAAGGAAGTAGCAGAAGAAATGGCAATTGGTGGACGAAAGGTCTTGAATACATCATATTGTCTCTCCATCACAGGCATTGCCGGACCCGAGGGTGGAACAGAAGAAAAACCTGTTGGTACTGTCTGGATCGCACTCGCAAGTGAGCATGACATTGTGTCGAAACGTTTTAATTTCGGTGGAGATAGATCCATCAATCGCGAGCGATCTGTGATGCAATCAATTGCAATGCTCCATGATGCACTCATTTCTCGGAAATGACAATGAAATCAGCTGTCAACATTTCACATCTCTTCATGTCTGATTCAATTTGTACTGGTGATATCGTGATTGATGCCACGGCGGGAAATGGACATGATACATTGTTCATGGCTGAATCTGTTGGGAAAGAAGGCGTTGTGATTGCAATTGACAAACAAGAAGGGGCGATACAATCAACAAAGAATCTATTGCTTGAACATGATATACAACATGTGAATTGCATGGTTAACGATCATTCGGAAATGGAAATCGTGCTTCAACCTTTCATTCAAAGAGTGAGTTGTATCTGTTTCAATCTGGGGTATTTACCCGGATCATCAGACAGATCCATTATCACGAATACACAATCCACCATCAAAGCATTAGATGCATGTTTGACTTTATTACAGTATCGCGGGGCGATTTCCATGATTGCTTATCGTGGTCATGAGCATGGTCTTGAAGAAGCGCTGGCTGTTGAAGACTGGATGCGAAAACTCCCCACAAATGAATGGCATGTGACTCGCACTGAGCCTATCAATCAAAGTGCTTCAGCTCCCATAGTGTATTTCGCTGAAAAAAAACGCTGATTACTCATTAATCAGAAATTGTTCAGTAAAGCGCAATAATGCATCCTTCCTTTCGGCAGACACATTCACTGAAATGCGAATCCCTTCATCCATGTCTTCCCTTTCGACTATCTCACCGGCAGCATATATTTTTGGCAAAATATTCATGGCATCATAAGGCAAGTGAAATTTCAGAATCGAACTTTGCAGTAATGCTATCTCTTGCAGTCTTTCAAGCAAAGTGATAATATTCAGTCCTTTCACGGCTGAGATGCCAATACTACCAGGAAATTCTATTTGCAAATCTCTAATGATTGATGGATCTTCCAATTGATCGATTTTATTAAAGACAAGCACTACTGTTTTGTCTTCAATGTCAAGTGATTTCAGGGTTTCCTGCACCACTTGAATATGCTCTTTGAATGCAGGATGCGTACAATCAACCAAGTGTATGAGTGCATCCGCTTCGGCAGCTTCTGCAAGCGTGCTGCGAAATGAAGCCACGAGATGAGCCGGCAATTTGCGAATGAATCCGACAGTATCGGAAAGCAACATCAATTGTCCATTCGGCAAAGTACATTGTCTGACCGTTGTATCAAGTGTAGCAAATAATTTATCTTCAACATAGGTATCGGCACCGGTCATCATATTCATGAGTGTGGATTTCCCCGCATTCGTATATCCCACCAATGCGAATCTGGGCATATGATCCCGACCCTTTCTCTGCTGTTTTCTCTGCATGTCTATATCACGCAGTTTTTCTTTGAGCTTTGTGATGCGATCGCGAATCAATCGGCGATCTGTTTCAATTTGCGTTTCCCCCGGGCCTTTAGTTCCAATTCCCCCGAATTGTTTTGAAAGGTGCGTCCACATTCTTGTGAGTCTTGGCATCAAGTATTGTAATTGTGCCAATTCAACTTGGGTTTTTGCCTCCATTGATCTTGCTCGTGAAGCAAAAATATCGAGAATCACACCGCTTCTATCAAGCACTTTGACGCTCCATTCTTTCTCAAGATTTCGGACTTGCATGGGCGTCAAATCATCATCAAAAATCACAGATTGAATATCATCTTGTTCAATCATTTCTTTGATTTCCGCAACTTTTCCCTTTCCGATCATGGTTGCTCTGTCGGGTCTGACACGTTCTTGATACACTTTTGCGATGACTTCGGCACCGGCTGTTTCCGCAAGAAATGCCAATTCATCGAGATAATCCATGGCTTGAATTCTGTCACCACCTTTCTTGACGACAGAAACCACGATGGCTCTTTCGATGGGTGTATCTGTTGGGAGTAATTGCTTCATTACTGTTTAGTCCATGAGAAAACGAAGATTTGCTCGACCGAATATGCTCATGATTTGTTCACTGATTTCATGATTGCAGGCAATTGGTTGATTGGTTGCCACATATTGTGTTTTAAGTTCACCGGAGGAATCCATCAATCGGAAGAGCAATGAACTCATTCCACCATTTGTCATAAGTGCATCGAGTTGTTTAATCTTGTCAATAACTGAAGCATTATCTTCCATTGTGATGATATATCCCTTGCCAAATTTTGTTGGGGCTTCTTCAATTGGCATGGCATCATCGGCTATGATCTTCAATTGCTCACCATTGAGTTCACTTTTTCCTCTAACAAGAATAATCTGTTCAAGTTGTAGGAAATGTTGATAGCGACTATATGCATCGCTCCAAAAGAGAATATTTGCTTTACCATTGAAATCTTCAATAGTGACTATTGCCATCGTCTGTTCACGCTTATCAAGTTTGGTGACAATTCCGGTGATGATTCCCGCACATCGTACATGTTTTCCGATGAGTGGACTATCGGTTCTATTGAGTTGCAATGTGGCGAATGATAAAGCATGTGCTTTATATTGATTGAGTGGATGACCACTGAGATAGAAATTCAGAACTTCGCGTTCTTTTTGAAGTCTAAAGCCTTCATTCCATGCTTTCAGATTGGGAAGTTTGGGTTCTGCTATTGCACCTTCAGATGTTCCACCGAATAAATTTTCGGTATCTGACTTCATGTCTTCTTGCACTCTTTTTGCAAACTCCAATGAAGAATCAATGGAAGCAAATAATTGTGCTCGATGTCCATGCTGCATAGAATCAAATGCGCCAGAACATATGAGTGGCTCAAGTGTTCTGCGATTAATCAGTTTGAGATTCACTCGTTTCACAAAATCAAAAAGCGATGTGAATTGTCCATTTGAGCGTGCCTCAACAATTGCATCAACAGCGGGAATACCGACATTTTTAATACCTGCGAGACCGAATTCAACAGTTTTGGAATCCGATGCGGTGAAAATTGCAAATGATCTATTCACATCGGGTGGCATGACGGTGATGCCGAATGATCTTGCTTCATCAATCAATTGTACAATTTTATCTTGATTATGTAATTCAGCCGTCATGTTTGCCGCCAAAAACTCTGCGGTATAATGTGTTTTCAACCATGCGGTTTGATAAGCCAAATATGCATAAGCACAAGAATGTGATTTATTGAAGCCATAAGAAGCGAATTTCAATATGAGATCGAATATTTCTTCGGCCAATGCCTGGGGCTCGGCAACTTTGCTGATGCACCCTTGAATGAATACGGGATTCTTTAATGCTCCATCAACAAATAATGCTTTTTGCTCGAGCATGAGTTTTTCATCTTTCTTCCCCATCGCACGACGCATGATATCTGCTTGAGCAAGCGTAAACCCGGCAATATCTCCCACGAGTTGCATAACCTGTTCTTGATAGACAATCACCCCATAGGTTTTATGCAATGCGGCTTCCATGATCGGATGCAAATATTCAATGCTTTTTTTTCCCTGTTTTCGATCAATAAATTCAGGAATATTATCCATCGGACCCGGCCGATATAAAGCATTCATCGCAATCAAATCTTCAAGATCGCTTGGCTTGAGTTTCTTCAGTGATTCCTGCATTTGCTCGGATTCAAACTGAAATATTGCAAGAGTCTTACCTTTTCCGATGAGATCAAATGTAGCGTTATCATGTAAGTCAAGTGCTTCGGTGTCTATCTCAATGCCATGATTTTTCTTGATTTGTGCAAGCGTATTCTCAATGATTGAGAGCGTCTTCAAACCAAGAAAATCCATCTTAAGAAGACCTGCATCTTCAAGATCCTTCATGGTATATTGCGTTGCCATGACGGAGTCCGATGTTTTATACAACGGAACATAATCATTGATATTTCCAGGGGCAATCACGACACCGGCAGCATGCGTAGAGGAATTTCTTGCGAGTCCTTCCAATGTGGAAGCATAGTCAATCAATTCCTTGAGCTTAGGATCATTTGACTCTTTCACCCATCTGAGTTCCGGCAAATCCATTGCTTCATTTAGCGGAGTAACCTTCCCCATCACGGATGGTATTTTTTCGGTGATTGAACGTATCGTCGCAAGTGGGATTCCAAGTACTCTTCCAACATCTGCCAATACTGCTCTCGAGGATAGCGTACCAAAAGTGATGATTTGTGCAACGGAATCATTACCATATTTTTCACGTACATAATCAATCACAACATCTCTTTTATCATCGGCAAAGTCAATGTCTATATCAGGCATCGAAACGCGATCAGGATTCAAGAAACGCTCGAAGAGCAAATCATATTTGAGTGGGTCCACATTGATGATTCCAAGAGCATAAGCAACGATGCTTCCTGCTGCAGAGCCACGCCCTGGACCGACTCTGACTTGTTTGTCCCTTGCTGCTTTGATGAAATCTTGTACGATGAGAAAATAACCGGCATAGCCCATGGATTTGATGACATCCAATTCAAATTTCACGCGCTCAAGGATATTGGCATTCAACACAGGATAGCGTTTTTCCAGTCCTTCCATCGTGAGTTCTTCCAGATATTCTTCCAATGTTTCAGCTTTGGAATCAGATGGAATGGGAAAAACAGGCATCTTGATATCGGATTTCAAATCCACATTGCATTTCTCGGCAACCTCATTTGTATTCTCAATCGCCTCAGGGAAATCGGCAAAGATCTTTGCCATTTCTTCTTTGGTTTTGAAATACATCTCAGGTACGCCATAACGCAGATTATAGATATCCAATTGACCGGCATTCGCGGAACTTACTTCCTTGATATTCAGGAGAACATTATGAGCAACTGCATCTTCTTTTTTGATATAATGGCAATCATTGGAGCAAATCAATTTAATGCCGACTTCACGAGCCAATTTCGGCGCTTGCTCCATCACTATTTTATCACCTTCCAAACCATGATTTTGTAATTCGATATAAAAGTCTTCACCAAAAGCTTCTTTATACCAAATAGCAGTTTGTTTTGCCCTTTCATAATCGCCTTCGAGAAGCGG
>JALRFC010000106.1 GCA_023253875.1 Candidatus Kapaibacterium sp. | reverse complement strand
AGGTATTTCTATTGCTGACAAACTTCTGGCGTAGCACGGATCTAAAAATGAAGTAGGAGCACCTTCTGTCAAATAAAATATTCCGCTCAAATAAGACATGGGGTGTCTATGTTGTGCTTGATTTCCGTTTGATTCTTTATAAGCAATATTCAACCCCTTCCTTGGAAACACGGAAGGGGTTTTTTTATAGATGAAATACATGAAATACTCAACTATTCTGCTCTTATGTATTTGCACCAGCTTCATTGTACATGCACATACGGAAGCAGATACAACATTGCCAAGACTTCCCAATATTCCAACTTCCAAAAAACAGAAGAAAGACACTGTACGCACATATTCATCCAAGGAGCAGGTCGTTGTCACCGGAACAAGAAATGAAGTGTTGTTGAAGGATTCACCTGTGCGAGTTGAAGTGATTGACAAAAAACAAACGGTCAGTACCGCCATGGTGAATATCGGAGATTTATTGCGTGAGCAATCGGGGATGATGTTGACAAATAATGTCAGAACCGGCATTCAAATGATGGGATTGGGTGCGGATTATACTCAGATTTTGATTGATGGTCAGCCCATGATCGGCAGAGTTGCGGGAGTATTGGATCTCTCAAGGATTTCAGTTGGAAATGTCGAGAGAGTTGAAGTAGTGAAAGGTCCTATGTCATCACTCTATGGAAGCGAGGCATTGGCTGGAGTGATTAATATCATCACCAAGAAACCGGATTTGGGTTTTTCAGGAATGGTTTTCGGACAATACTTGGATAAAGGCCCATCCGAATTGCGTGGAGAATTGCAATATGGTTCAGGCGCACTTGATCTCTCCGGATTTTTCAGCATGAAGAATGCAAGACCTTTCACATTGAATCAAGATTCACTGAGCGTGCCATATCAAGGGTTTTCTGATCAAACCATACATGTGAAATCCAAATGGTATCCTTCAAATGCAGTGCATATTGGTGCAGACATGCGTTATTTTTCGAGTGAAAGTAGAGGTGCATTCATAGAGTCATTCTTCGGACAGATTGCATCGAATGCAGGCAGTGTGAGACAGGAGGATTTGCAGGGAACAGGATATGCAATTTGGACACATGGCAAAGCAAGATTGAATGCGCAATTGCATTATGCATCGTATAAAGAGCGCTATAATTTTGATACAATACAAGGTGAAGCAGGTTCTGTGGATGATCTGTCAAGAGGTTTACTGCGATCGTATCTTCAATATGATGTGATATGGAATGAGCGTAATCGTTTCACTTTCGGCATGGAATATACGATTGATGATATTGGTGGATCTCGCTATCCGGATAATCCCTATTTCGCGACATTTAGTGGATTTGCTCAATGGGAAGGGAATCCAACTTCATGGATTTCTTATGCATTAAGCGCAAGATATGTAGACAATTCTGCATATTCACAAGAAGGGCTTAAAGAGTCCAATATAGTTAGTGCATTTGCAAAGTTGTCCAATCCAAAATTAGCTGTCAATCTCAAATTGGATGAAGGTTTTCGAATACATACATCCATTGGAACTGGATTTAAAGTACCGGATTTTAGGCAGTTATATGTGCAATTTTCCAATCGTCTTGGGGGTGCCGGATATGATTTGATCGGTGCTCGAAGATTGGGATTGGATTTGCAACCCGAACGTTCTGTTTCGATGGACTTAGGGGTGATAGCAGATGCATGGTCACTAACACTATTTTCGAATGAAAATCCACTTCATGGATTTGCAGAATGCAGAGTATTTCATAATACGCTATCCAATCTCATTGAATTCTATTATACAGGTAATAATCCTCAGACAAATCAAGCAGTATATTCCTATCGAAATATTGCAAGAGCCTCAACACAAGGATTGGAGATGACTTTGCAGATGAGTAATGCCATTCCCGGTCATGAATCCGCTGAACTTGGCTATTCAATTGGATATCAATATTTAGATACACGCGATTTGGAAGTATATGATGCAATTGAGAATGGAATGGCCGGTACAGTAGATCCTCAAACCGGACGATTCCGAACATTGACCAAAGATGAATATGGAGGTTTATGGTTTAGATCTGTTCATTCAGGCACCGTACGAATAAGTTATGAGCATAGAAGTGCCGGACTCTCAGCATCCCTCCGAGCACAATATATTGGAAGATTTGGCGATGAGGCATTAGACAAGAATGGTCCGGTACATAATAATCGTAAAGTACCGGATATGGATGCAGAGTATGTGCCCGCATATACCATTTTGAACTTTGGAATATCCAAGGACATATCATTGATTGAAAGATCAAGTTCAATGCGGATAACATTTGGTGTCAATAATCTATTGAATGTCATGAATTTACGTTCCATGCCGAATCTATTGGGAAGGCAATTCTCACTTTCAACCCAATTGATGTTATGAGTATGAATCACCATTCGGCATAATTTCCTAAATTATGTGCGATTTATTACGTCATCAGCCGGGATTCACAATAATAGGTAATAGTATGAATTCGTATTTGGAAGAAGTTAAAGCTACAGCTTTGGCCGAAGCTCAAAAGTCCTATATGGTCAAAGTGTATGGCTGGATGGTTGGCGGTCTCATGGCAACCGGCCTGGTTGGAGGTTTTGTTGCAAGCGATGCATCAATGATTCAGTCCATGTTGGAATATTTCTGGTTTTTTGTGATTGCTGAATTTGCTTTGGTTTTTGCACTTTCTGCCTTCATTCATAAGATGAGTGTTCCGATGGCAATGGCATCATTCATTGGATACTCTGTCTTGAATGGAATCACACTCTCAGCAGTATTGCTTGCCTATGATGAAGCTGCAGTGATGAATGCATTTTTGACGACATCCGGAACATTTGCAGCAATGAGTGTATATGGCATGATAACAAAGAAGGATTTGTCCTCATGGGGATCATTCTTTTTCATGGGTTTGATTGGTATCATCATAGCAAGTATCGTGAATATGTTTCTTGCGAGTTCGGCGCTTAGCTTTGCAATTTCATTGATTGGAGTATTTGTCTTTATTGGACTCACTGCTTATGATACTCAGAAAATAAAAGAGTCCGCAGAATTGGAATTGCAAGGAAGTGATTTGGCCGCGAAAGGCGCGATACTTGGTGCATTGACTTTATATCTTGATTTCATAAATCTTTTTCTCTTCATCTTGCGCCTCTTTGGTGGCAGTAATGATGATTGATAAATCATTGATGTTTTACTTAGGCAGAAGTGAAGACTTCTGCCTTTTTTGCTTATGAGCTCATTCACGGATTATACAGAACAACGATTGGTCTATGCCCGAGATATTTTGAAATCCGGAGAGATTCAAAGGGCATTGTCCATTTGTGAACAGTTATTATCGCCTGCATCAATTCTATCACATGGTAGAGAAATTTTCTTATTGATTGCCGATGCCATTGAATTATCAGGTGATGTATCAAAAGCAGTATTGATACGCAAGAGAGCAGAAGTATTATTCCCTGAATCCAAACCACATGCAATTTCTTTGATTCGATATCCTGAAATTGTCATTGAACAACTCTTACCCCTTATTCAACTGAATGATGATCAGATTATTCACGTTGACTATGATGCGGTGTTTATCGAATTCCCGAAATTTGAACGAAGAGAAATTAATACACAATTTCAGAATGTGAGATCAGAGGAATCCAAACAGACATTGTCAGCATTGGAAGAATTAGCCCAGAGACTTGAACATGCAAGAATACCTGCAATTGAAGAAGAGAAAACAATTGCAACACCGTCATTCATGCCTTCTATTGTAACAGAAACAATGGCAAATATTTATGTTCAACAAGGTGCATATACACAAGCAATTAAAGCATATCAAGTATTAGCCAGAAATCATCCTGAAAAATTGGAGCAATTCGAGGCCATCATAGCCGAATTGAGATCCCG
The DNA here is from genome assembly GCA_023253875.1 of Candidatus Kapaibacterium sp. Lineage (GTDB taxonomy): Bacteria > Bacteroidota > Ignavibacteria > Kapaibacteriales > UBA961 > UBA961. Next base: position 2,586 of record JALRFC010000106.1, on the reverse strand, counting down.
TCAATCCTAATCATATCAATATGAATCAACATTGGAATATTATAGAACAGTATGCTTCTGTATTGAAGCAGGTTCATTTAAAAGAATTATTCATAGAGGATGCATCAAGAGTGCATGCATTTTCTCACACATTGCCATTTGCATTTGTGGATTATTCTCGACAAAGAGTCAATGCGCAATTATTGGAAGAACTGTATGTCTTTGCCAAGGAGATTGGCATTAAAGAACAATTTGTTTCTATGATGCAGGGTGCAAAATTCAATAGTACTGAACAACGGAGTGTTTTACATACAGCATTACGTGCTCCACACGATGCAGATATACATGTAGATGGAAAGAATATCATTCCTGATATCCATAGGGTATTGCATTCAATTCGACAGTTCAGTGAGGGTATCAGAGATGGATCATTATGTGGATATACAGGGAAAGCTTTCACGGATATAGTCAATATTGGCATAGGAGGTTCAGATCTTGGACCTAATATGGTCTGTAATGCTTTGCGATTTTATGCAAAACGAGACATATCAATGCATTTTGTTTCAAATGTGGACCCAACACATCTAGCTGAAACACTGAGAATGTGTTCACCTGAAACTACATTGTTCATTATTTCTTCCAAGACTTTTACTACTGAAGAAACAATGGCCAATGCTCATGCAGCAAAAGCATGGTTCATGAATAATGGTGGATCATCTTGGGAATTGCATTCCTGCGCTGTGTCTGCGAATATTACGAACACAAGTGCATTCGGTATTGCAGAAGATAGAGTATTTGGTTTTTGGGATTGGGTTGGAGGACGATATTCAGTATGGTCTGCGATCGGTCTTTCGATTGCAATCAGTATAGGTTATGAACAATTTGAGCAATTTCTTGCCGGTGCACATGAAATGGATATGCATATGGCAAATGAGGATATAGAACATTCTATTCCTATTGTTTTGGGACTGATTGATGTACTAAATGTGATGTGTTATGATATACATTCACATGTAATTATTCCATATGATGAATATTTACGAATGTTCCCTGCATTTCTTCAGCAGATGATCATGGAGAGCAATGGTAAATCTGTTAGCAAAGACGGACATGAATTGGCGCATCACACTTCACCAATCATATGGGGTCAGCCAGGAACCGATGCACAACATTCATTTTTTCAATTATTACATCAAGGCACTGAACATGTCAATACAGAATTCATTGTCTGCGCACAATCATTGAATCCAAATGGAGACATGCATGAACGATTGCTTGCAAACTGTGCTGCGCAATCTGCGGCATTAATGCATGGAAAAACTCAGAATGAAGTATTGCAGGATTTGTCAACAACAACATTGAGTGATACTGAAAAACGAGCATTGATTCCTCATAAATTATTTTCAGGAAATCGTCCATCCACAACGATTGTATTAAAAGAACTGACACCTTTTACGCTCGGTTGGCTTATGGCACTCTATGAACATAGGACATTTGTTCAAGGAATAGTATGGGAGATTTGTTCCTTTGATCAATGGGGAGTTGAGTTAGGCAAATCAATGGCTTCAGCATTATTGCCGGCAGTCAAAGACCCCGAATGCATTCCTGATAATCAAGATTGTTCAACAGAGCTGTTGATTTCAACCCTCCATATGTTCAGGAATGCATGATGGCAACTGTACCCACACTCATGACAGCTGAAATTGCTGAATATGCAGAAACATTGTTCACTTCAGAAACCCAAGAATTACAACAACTTCTACTCCAAGCTAAAGAGAAGGGGATTCCTGATATTTCTATTGGTGGTGTACAAGGTGCATTCTTACAAACAATGGTTCGCGCAATACATGCAAAAGTTATCGTTGAAATTGGATCTTTGGCGGGGTATTCAGCAATTACAATGGCACTTGCAATGAATGATGGAGGTGTTGTCCATTGTTTCGAAAGAGATTCGGAGTATTGTACTTTTATCGCGGAACAAGCTTTTGCATTTGGGATGAATGAGAATATCATTATTCATGAAGGTAATGCGCTAGACACTTTGCAGCAGACAGAATTAACTACTATTGACATGATTTTCATTGATGCAGACAAGCCCTCATATACAAAGTACATGGAGATATTGATTCCTCGATTGAGATCAGGTGGTATCATTATTGGAGACAATGCATTGGCTTGGGGTCATATAGCTGAGGAATATCCAATATTCGAGCCGGAAAATGTGAGAGGCATTCAAGAGTTCAATCAATCCATGAGAGTTCATAAGGAACTTCATCCACCATGTATCATTCCTCTTGGAGATGGAATGTGTATGTCAGTGAAGAAATAATCAATTATGACTTTGGTCATAGTTTTTCTTTTTGTTGAGATATAGATTGCATTCAGTAATTATAACAAATCTGTTTCATACTTATAAGGAGACTTCTCATGCATATTTTCCATTTTGGCAAACATTCGATTCCTTTGTCTGATATCAGAGATATCAAACTGCAATATGATTATCAAAAAAAGGAAATGTATGTAGACTTAGAGTTGAATGGGGGTGCTCAATTGAGTTTAAATCTGCCTGATTCATTGGTCTTCATGGAAGAGTTTATACAGAACATC
>JALRFC010000105.1 GCA_023253875.1 Candidatus Kapaibacterium sp. | reverse complement strand
GTACATTGATGGAAAAATCATCCTTGAATTGTCTGACGATATCCAAAGTTTGCGTACCAATGGAACCGGTTGATCCGAGTATTGTGAGTGTTCTCAAGTATTGCCTCAATGAAATGGGAGCCATTGAAATTTCACAGCAGGAACGATGGCCGGCGCCGTGAACATCGCCAATCCTGCATCCATGGAATATCTGTCATTATTGAGTCTTATTCCAATGAATCCGGCTGAATTTCTGGGTCGCATGATGTCTGCACACCAAAGTTCAGCCAAAACGCGAGTATCATGTCTGGAATGCAATCGTATGTCAAAACCCAATCCAAAACCCAATGCTCCATCACTATAGTTGATGATGCCTGAGCCCCATCGTCCGGCACTCGCTTCATAGACATTTTCGGAACCGGTTTTGAAAAACAGTGCAGTTGTCAATATTGTTCTCGGCATGTGAAAAGAGCCAATCATATAAGCATGTTGTATCACATTTACATTATTCGCATAAATGAGCGAATAGCCACCTGCTAGCGTATATCGACCCGGGATGAAATCCTGCTGTTCTTCATAGAAGGTGTATTTCACATTCAGATGTTTACCTTGCTCTTCAAATGCTAAACCCGGTATGAATGTCATGCCTCCATTGATGGAGAAATCATCATAGCCAAAGCCGGCTTGAACAAATGCCAATTGGGTGAGTGAAACATAAGAATCTGAACCAATAATATCAGCCGTTGGCATGAAATACAGTGATGATTGTTGTTTATATGCTGTCTTCAATACTTGTATATGTGCTATCTCATCAGCATACAGTGTGATATCACCAATCAGTGCTTTGACGATGATGGATTCAATCATCATTGAATCTTCTCGCATTGTGCTTTCACCTTTTTCTTTGTATTGAACAGTCAGCAGATCTCCATTAATCAATCGAATTCGATAATAGGATTCTTTCTGTGGTTTGAGTGATGCAAATGGTTCATTGGTGAATCTTTCCTCATCGGCTTGCAAAACAATCGCACTGCATGATATCATTATGAATAATGATGCGATGAAGTTCATCCCAATACTCCTGATGAGCCACCGGCATGAGAATATGCCAATTGACCACATGCTGCATCTATGTCGAGTCCGCTTGAAGAACGTATCATGACCGTGACATCTTGCTCACGCAATGCTTTGATGAATGCATGAAATGTTGATTCGGGCGCGGGTTTGAGCGATGCCGAAATACCTTCCGGTGCTGTAAATTCTATGGTATGAAATGGAATGACATTCACTTTCGAGGGGAATCTTCTCGTGATTTTAGCAAGTCGCATCACATCTTCCATACTATCATTGAAACCATCAAATAAGATATATTCAAATGTGACCGGTTTTCTGGTGTTTTGATAATAGTATTCGAGTGCATCACCAAGTTCTTTCAGTGAGTATTTATTGGCAATTGGCATGATTGCTTCTCTTTGACCTTGTGTGGTTCCATGAAGTGATAATGCCAATTTGATACTCTTGGATTCATCTGCCATGCGAATGATACCGGGTACAATTCCAGCAGTGGAAAGCGTTATATGTTTTGGTGTGATGAGTCCGATTTCAGGATTGGTGAGAATATCCACTGCTTTCATGACATTGTCATAATTCAACATTGGTTCTCCCATGCCCATAAATACAATATTTGTGATGTCTGTTTCGCAAATTTCTCTTGCTTTCATGTATTGATCAACGATTTCTGCAGGAGCTAGATTGCGTTTGAGCTTAAGTGTGGCTGTGGCACAGAATGCACAACCCAGTGCACAGCCAACTTGCGTTGAAATACATAAGGTGCGTCTCTTGGGCATGCCTTCTTCATTCACCATTTCACTCGGAATCATCACTGTTTCGACTGCGGTTTCATCCAGCAAGGAGAAGAGCATCTTCTGCGTTCCATCCTGGGAAACATGTACATCTTTGACCGACAATGAATATTGATCTTCTCCAAATCGTTCTGTCAATGCACTTCGTATCTCTTTAGGCAATGTTGAAATACTATCAAATGAGAATGTTGACTCATGATTTCTTGAATAGAGCGCATGAAAAACCTGTTTTCCTCGATACCCGGGAAAACCGATATTTTTCATGATGTCAGACAATTCATTGGAAGTAAAATTTCCAATGCAAGACATTGCCGGATGTGAATCATTGAGCTGTTTCATATTGCCAAGTGTATAGAAACAAAACCGGCGAGAGGGAATTCCTCACGCCGGCATAATTCAATGTGAATATGAATTAGTTTCTTGGTGTTTCAACGAAAATTTGAACGGTTCTAGAAAGAACTCTTCCTGTTGCATGTTCATTGGTGAATATTTCTACATCTTCACCGCGACCAAATACTTCATATCTATTATCGGGAGAAAGTGATTCAAGAATTGTTCGAACTGCATTCGCTCGATTCAATGCAAGATTGCGATTATAGTCAGGGGCGCCAATGCGATCTGTATAGCCATAAATCTTGACTGTGGAATTTCCTTTGATGACAGGACCTACTTTCTTCTTCAGAATGTCAGCATTTTCACCGGAGATATCTGATTTATCAAAATCAAATAAAATCAATGAAAACTTTGTGACTGTCATGTCTTTACTTTGTTCAATGGAAGGCATGACACTGGACATATAATCAATAGGAATTGAACCGGTAACATTTGAGACATTTCCATCAGTTTTAGTCATGGATAATGTATAGTCAATCGGTACTTGTGCACTCGAAAGATCATTCGGACGAATTACCCAACGTTGAGGAGTGGGAGTGCCCACACCTACCAATTCTCTCAATGTACGATCCGCTTGAGTGATATTTAATGTCCAAGAATTCACTGAAGAACTATCAATGTTCTTTGGTCTGAATTCCAATAATTCAGGTTTTGTCCAACGAGTTTCATCTCCACGAATGGCAATTGGCTCGAGAATATCAGCATGTGAAGATCGCATGGTAACTCTTCTGTTTTCGCTCATTCCATCTTTCTGATTGACTGCTGTCGGTATATCGGGCAAAGCTCTGGAAGATGTTGCAATACGACTTTCATTGATATTATAATTCTTTGTGAGATAGTCTTTCACATGTTGTGCTCGACGCATTGCCAATCCTTTGTTTTTCGATTCGGATTTTCCATCTATCGAGCCGATGAGACTAAGTGATGCATCGGGATTATTGAGCATGCGAAGTCCGACAATATCCATTGTACGCTTATTGATTTCAAAGGCATCTTGAGGAAGCGTTTCAAGTGTGAATTCACCACGAGCATCACCACGACTTGAGAATTGTAAAGTAGGGTCGGGCTTATCGCTATTTTGACCAAAGAAAATGAATGGTATGAAAGGATACATTTCAGAATATTGAATATCCTCAACTTTTAATCCATTATCCAATACGCGATAATCTCCACCATCATTATAATATCCAACTTCCATTATTGCTTTTTCAGTCGGAGGAATAGGTTTCGGCTTTGATGCATTCGCAGGACCAAGTGTGATTGAAACTCCGATGCGAAGTTGGTCAATTGTCCAGGGTGAGAAGTTTACATCAGTACTGAAATCACCAATGGCTTTACGATATGTGATTTCAGGAGTTATGGTATAATTCCATGCTTTCATTGGAATGCCGGCACCAATGATGACCGCAAAGCGATCTGTGGTACCTGGGATGGTGGAATAGACAGTGGAAGAGTCGGCTCCACCAAAATTCTCGGAATATTCACTTGTCAATCTACTGCCATATTCAAGACCTGCGATGAGATAACCAGGACTGTCCTTGAATATTCCATTGATTTTCACTGCAGGTGAAAATTCCAACATGGTGATTGAGCTTGTTAATGTGTTTTGGGTATTATTTCCCAAATCTTGAACCAAGTCCGCGCCCATTCCATGAATGCCGAGTCTACCGGTCAATCGAAACATAGTGCTCAAATCATAATCAACAAATCCACCAACATGAAATGCCATGGAAGATGCTGAAGCAGAATATTGACCCACTTGGGTGGCTGAAATATCAGGAGAATGGAAATTATAGTTCAATCCACCATATAATCCAAATTCAAATGGCTTATTCAGTGATTTGGATTCCTGTGCGGAAATGCTCGCCGAAGCAAACAAAACAAGGAGAGTCAAAAAGAGTGATCTCATGAATGTACTTTTTCCTAATGTGCGAGAAATGAGGGTTGTAAACGATTGGCCCGCTATTTTTCTTGTACAAAAATGGTGAATTGTCATGAATTCTCTAACGATTGTCTTTACTCAAATCGTTTATTTGTTGGTATTTGCACAAAAGCCCTTTTGATATTCTCAAAAGGGCCTCTGTGTTTTGGGAGGGGAAAGGAGCTTAACTCCTTCTTTCTGCGATCGGATCAATGCACTCCGACTGCTTTGATGTCTTTGCCAAGTCTTTGTAAATATGCAATCAATGCAATGATTTCCTTATTCGCATCAACCGGCATGGTCTTGTTTTCAGGAAGATCTTTTGCTATCTCTTCTGCTTGGGCTCTCGCTTCTTGTTCGGCTTTCTGTTCGAATCCTTCAGGATATGGTACGCCAAGTTTTCTCATGGTGATGATTTTACCTTCCAATTCATGAAACTTGGTATTATCCGTAAATAACCAAGGATATGCAGGCATGATGGTTCCCGGAGAAATGGTTTGTGGCTCCATCATATGCATATAATGCCATGCATGTGGATATTTACCACCAACTCGGTGAAGATCCGGACCTGTTCTTTTTGATCCCCAGAGGAATGGATGATCATAAACAAATTCACCTGCTTTTGAATATTCTCCATAACGCTCTGTTTCCGAACGGAAAGGTCGAATCATCTGTGAATGACATCCAACGCAACCTTCGCGGATATAAATATCACGCCCTTGAAGCTCAAGTGGTGAATATGGTTTGACAGATGCGATTGTCGGTATATTTGACTGTATGAGTGCCGTTGGAACATATTCGATGATACCACCAATCAATACCACGATGAGAGAAAAAACTGCGAAGCGCAATGGTTTGGCTTCCAAAACTCGATGCCAGTGATTATGAGTTGTGGAATTTGCTTCTGCCAATGGTGCAGCTTTTACATGTTCATCTGCAAGTAGTGAGCCGGATTTTGCAGTTTTATAGAGATTAAATACCGCAATACATGCACCAATGATATACAGTGAGCCACCAATGGCTCTGATCATGTACATTGGAATCAATTGTGTGACTGTTTCCAAGAAATTCGCATATCGCAAAGTGCCATCAGGAAGAAATTCTTTCCACATGAGTGATTGTGTGATTCCTCCGATATACATCGGAATCGCATAGAAGAGAATGCCGAGAGTGGCAGCCCAAAAATGAATATTGGCCAATTGTAAAGAATGAAGTTTTGTGCGATAAATTCTCGGAATGATATAATACAGCATGCCGAAAGCTAATCCACCATTCCAAGCAAGTGCACCAAGATGAACATGCCCAATAATATAATCTGTATAGTGAGCAATGGCATTCACATTTTTCAATGACATCATGGGTCCTTCGAATGTGCTCATCCCATATGCAGTCACACCCACAACCATAAATTTCAATACTGGATCTTCACGCACTTTGTCCCAAGCACCACGCAATGTCATCAGTCCATTCACCATGCCTCCCCATGATGGGGCAATCAACATGACTGAAAAGACTGTACCCAATGATTGCGCCCAATCTGGAAGTGCTGTATATAAAAGGTGATGAGGACCGGCCCAGATATACAGAAATATTAATGCCCAAAAATGCACTATGGATAAACGATAGGAAAAGACGGGTCTATTCGCCGCTTTGGGAATGAAATAGTACATGATTCCCAAAAATGGTGTTGTCAAGAAAAATGCAACTGCATTATGTCCATACCACCACTGTACCAATGCATCTTGCACGCCGGCATAAAAAGAATAACTCTTCAAGAGTGATACAGGCAATTCAAATGAATTCACGATATGAAGTAAAGCAACAGTCAGGAATGTGGCGATATAAAACCAAATCGCAACAAACATGTGTTTCTCTCTTCTCTTGAAAATTGTCCCCATCATATTCCATCCAAAGATCACCCAAACTGCTGCAATGGCTATATCAATAGGCCATTCCAATTCAGCATATTCTTTGCTGGTTGTGAATCCAAGTGGAAGTGTCAAAGCGGCACTGACAATAATCAATTGCCATCCCCAGAAATGTAAAGTGCTTAATCTATCGGAAAACATTCGTGCTTTTGTCAATCTCTGCAATGAGTAATATACTCCCATGAAGATTGCATTGCCGGCAAAAGCAAAAATCACCGCATTGGTATGTAAAGGTCGTAAACGACCATATGATAATTCGGGAATGAATCCAAGAAAATCAGGCCACACCAGTTTTAATGCGATGATGAGTCCAACAAGAAATCCGACGATTGACCAAATTGCTGTGGCCCAAGCGAAATTCTTGACAATGGCATTGTCATAAGCAAATGATTCGAGGGTACCATGACCCGATGATTCTT
>JALRFC010000104.1 GCA_023253875.1 Candidatus Kapaibacterium sp. | reverse complement strand
ATACCGCATTTTCTGAAGTAGATCTATGTATAGTCGGAGCCGGTATTATTGGTTTGTCAACCGCTCTGGAATGTAGAGAGAAATTCCCTTCGGCTTCAATCACGATTCTTGAACAAGGTCCGCATGGACATGGCGCGACGACAAGAAATGCCGGTTTTGCTTGTTTTGGGAGCGCTTCTGAATTATTGCATGATATGGATGCATTCGGTGTTGATCATGCATTCGAAATAGCGAATGAACGCTATTTGGGATTGCGAAAACTACTCCAAAGATGCTCTCCGGAAGCTATCAAGTATGAGCATTTGGGTGGATTTGAATTGATTCGCGAGAGTGAATTACATGTGCTTGATAGATTATCCGAGATGAATGCACTTGCAAGAGGTATCACGGGTGATCCTGACACATATATCTTATTGAACAAAGAAGAGCAAGAATCATTTGGCTTCTCAGATGATGTATATGCGGTGATCAAGAATAATCATGAAGGACAATTGCATAGCGGTCATCTTCATGCTACACTTGAGCGTTTGGCCCAAGAAGCGGGCATACGCATTGAGTATGGAAGTAAAGTGATGGCAATACATGATGATCAACAAGCAATTGCCAAGATATTGTGTCCGATCGGCGAATACACATTGAATGCAAATGCCATCATCTTGGCCAATAATGCAAGTATTCCATTATTAGCTTCGACAATGCCAATCAAACCTGGAAGAGGACAAGTAATTGTCACATCCCCAATTGAAGATTTGTCATTTCAAGGTGCATACCATATTGATGAAGGATTCTATTATTTCCGCTCACTTGGCAATCGTATATTGCTCGGTGGTGGAAGAAATCTAGACTTTCAGGCAGAAGAAACTTATGCTTTTGGTCATACAGAACTTGTGATGAATGCACTCAATGCATTATTGCGTGAAGTGATTATTCCTGGAAAAGACTATTCCATAGACTATGCATGGTCCGGATTGATGGGATTCACGCCTGATAAGAAACCAATTGTTTCTCAGATTTCAGATAATGTATACTGCGCTTTTGGTTGCAATGGTATGGGCATCGCACTTGGATCTCGCATTGCACAATCAATCAGTCAGCTCATACGGTGTAGAGAATGAATACCGTATTTGTCGCATACCTCATTTTGATTTCTCTTGGCATAGTTTGGAGATTCATACCGGGTGTTCCCTCGCCAATGATCATGAGAAATGCAATCAGCTCATTGGTGATTCAGATATTGCTTCCACTACTCACAATTGCAGTGATTGCAAAAGCACCGATGACAGAAATCATTTGGCAAATTCCGATTACCGCGGTGTTTGTCACTTTGAGTTGTCTTTTCATCGCATGGTGTATCTATGCAGTGTTACGAAAGACAATCATGCGAGATATGAGTGATGCGACCATGGGAAGTTTGATCATTGGATCGGCATGGTGCAATGCAACCTATTTGGGATTACCAATCATCACAGGAATTTTCGGACAAGAATTGTCATTCATTCCTGTTCTCTATGATGTATTGGCACTTACGCCTTTATTATGGACTATCGGTGTATTCATTGCCGGATATTTTCGAGCTGATGAACAATCGCATGGTGAACGATTGCAAAGTTCGCTAAAAAAAATACTGCGATTACCTCCCATCTATGCTGTCATTATTGGATTGACTTTGCGAATATGTTCCATTCCGATTCCTGAGATTCTTTTGCATGTTTCTGAGATTGCCGGTAAGGCTGTTCCACCAATCATGATGATTTCCGTTGGAATGGCATTAACAGTGCCCAAATGGACATCTCTCATGAAGCTTCTTCCCGGTAGCATGATTCGATTATTCATCGGACCTGCACTAGCATCTCTTGCAGTCATGGTCTTCGGTATGCAGTATCCAATGGGAAAGGCATTGATCATGGAATCCGGTATGCCGACCATGGTATTGACTTTGGCTTTGATAGATATGTATGATTTGGATGCTGAGATCTTGTCTCACCTTATTGCATTCACCACGATTAGTTCATTCATCACATTGCAGTTTCACTTGCTTTCATGAAAAAAACACTGTTGATATTCATGGCATGTATCGGTTTGACCGCCGGTGCAATCGCATTCAAATTTTCTGATCAAGAATTGTTTCAGAAAATCACGAATGCAATGGACATATTTGGTTCAGTATTCCGCGAAGTCACTTTGCGATATGTGGACCCAGTGGATCCCATGAAATTCGTGAATGATGGAACAAAAGCAATGCTTTCATCTTTGGATCCATATTCCGAGATATTGGATGATAGTGGTGAAGATGACATGGAATTACTTTCAACAAATTCCTATACCGGTTTTGGTATGATCATCGGAATCATCGATGAAATGCAAACTGTGATTGATATCTATCCGGGTTATTCAGCTGAAAAAAGTGGTTTAAAACCCGGTGATAGAATCTGTTATGTGGATTCTTTATATGTGTTATATGACACGACAAATCGCATTCGATCATTTAGTCGAGGCTCTGTCGGTGGTAAAGTTTCCATGAAGGTTCTTCGACCCGGTTTATCAGATACAATCAATGTAGTGCTTACTAGAGAAATCATACGTGTGAAATCTCTAGGAATTTCCGGGATGATCAATGATAGCATTGGTTATGTCAAAATCGAACGGTTTTCTGCTGGTACAAAAGATGAATTGAAAAGAGTGCTCGCGCAGTTTAGAAGAGAATATCCAAAATTTGCCGGACTGATGCTTGATTTGCGAGGAAATCCAGGTGGATTATTGGAATCTGCTGTTGATGTATGTGACCTATTTGTCCCGATGAAATCAACAATTGTAATGACAAGAGGTAGAGATATTGATCAAGAACGAAGCTATCTTTCACAGTTTCAACCTCAAGAACCAAATATCCCACTTGCTGTACTGATTGATGGAGAAAGCGCGAGTGCGAGTGAAGTGGTGGCCGGTGCAATTCAGGATTTAGATCGTGGAATCATTCTTGGTACTCGCTCTTTCGGAAAAGGATTAGTACAGACCGTCATGCCTTTACCGAGTAATAAATCCTTAAAATTGACAACAGCCAGATATTATACGCCTTCCGGAAGATGTATTCAGAAATTACCCACTTATAATGAAGATGCAAAAGTTGAAGGTAAAGAAGTGGAGTTTCGAACCGCAAATGGAAGACCCGTCACTTCAAGACATGGAATAGATCCTGATACAATCATCCAAGAGCAGTCTTCTTCACCTATACTCAATATATTAGAAGAAGAACAATTGCTGTTTCGATTCATTAGTGAATACTGTGTACATATTGACACACTGTCAAAAGATTGGAAAGCAGGTGATAAAGAATTCAAAAAACTGCAAGCTTGGCTTCTCAAACAAGAGGACTTTGCCATCCCTGACCCCTATGCACTTTTGGAGAATTCAGATATTATTGCCCATAGGAATGGATATTCCATTGCTTTCACCAATACAGTGAAAAAGGTATTGAAAGGTGCAAAAAAAGACTTTTTGAAGGGACTTGCATTATATCGTCCTGAGATTTTACGCAAGATGACTTTACTCATGCAATCCAGATATAGGACTTCCAAAGAAATGACAGCATTACTTTTTGCTTATGACCAATTAATAGTAAAATCCGCCATGATTATATCGAGTGATTCATATAAACAACTCTTATCTCCTCGATGAAACACATTCAAAACATATATTCTTTCCACTTTTTCTCTATTTTGGCAAGTAGTTTGCTTAAGCTATATACAAACGTTATTTACACGGGTTGAATTCATGAAAAAATTAGCATACTTTTTTCTCTTTTTCCTTTGTTTTGGGCAAGGCTTTGATCTGCGTGGACAATTCATAGCCGATAGATTTACGAATCGTCCTCTTACATTGATGAATGATGCAACTTCTGTTGGCTGGAATCCTGCCGTACTTGGTATGACCGGCAAAACAGATGTTGTTCTTGTTGTTCCGTATGACAGATCTTGGCAGAATACCAGATTGATTGGTGCATTTGCATCATCTCAAGGTGTTGGATTGGGATATACTTCCATACGACATGAACGACAACCGGATATATCCTATGTTCCATTTAGTTTTTATGGTGGTCTTGGATCTAAAATTCCGGGATATAATGTATGGGCTGGTGCATCATTCAGATACTCTGAATTTGGTGGACGAACTGTTCGCTATAGCGGATCTTTGATTTATAATCCATATGATAAACTATATCTCTCTGCCGGCATGTCTAATTTATATTCGGTGGACACAAAAGACATGGTCTATCAAGCTTCTGCCACATATTCGCTACTCGATTGGCTGACCATGCATGGTAGATTGCAATATTGTGCAGAAAACCCAATATTCTGGGGAGAAAAATACTCTTCAGAATTTGGCATTGTTGCCGCAATCAATAAGAAACGTATTGTCTCCTCATTCTCAGTGAATCCGGTTGCAAGAGAAGCAAGATTTGGACTTGAAGTTGCTTTTGATGTATTCTCAATTGGCATTTTGAGTGAAGGATCGACATTGAATACACCAAGTGGTAGATTCAATGGCGGAAATATTCTTCTTAGAGTGAATCACGATTCTTTATATGCAATTGAATATTATCGTTATCCAAAAGTGGAATGTTCACTGCAAAAGTGTTCTGATGAAGGTTGCTCGGGAAGACGTTGCTATGATGCAATTTGTCCTGCTTTTCGTTGTATCAAAGAAGACTGTCCAGGTAGAATATGTTCACGTAGTATTTGCGCAGGATTGAATTGCACACATGGTCATACTGTCCGTACTATAATTACAACCACTGAAAAACATACTGTTTGCAATCATTGCTCTCATCCAATGCATGTCGGGCAAACCGGTACTACAGCATCACATGGAGGATGTCCTGTTTGTGGTTGTTCAAAAGAACATCATGGCATTGGTGGTGGTACATCATCCGGTGGCGGTGCTTCAACTGGTGGCGGTATAACATCCGGTGGTGGTACTTCAACCGGTGGCGGTACAACATCAGGAGGTAGTACAACATCCGGAGGTGGTACAACATCCGGTGGTGGTACAAAAGATGATGGTAAGATTGATGGTGGTACAGATGATGGTGGTACGAAGGATGAAGGAGTTGATGAAGATACCGATCCTGATTCTTGGGATGAAGCTGAAGGTGAACAAACCAATCCTGATGAAGCTGAAGAAGAAGCCGATGATGAAGATTTTGAAGAAGCTGAAGAGCCGATTTCAGAAAATGTTCAGAAGCCTGGGAATTCTGAAAAATCTCAGGAGAAGGATAATGGAAAAGGTGGTATCGGAAGAACATATAAGCTTCGTAGAGTATTCTTTGATCATGATAAATGGGATATCAAACAGGAAAGTGTGGAAGAATTAAATAAACTCAAATCATATCTCACCAAGAATCCTGATCTATGTGTACGTTTGGATGCACACACCGATAGCAATGGCTCGAATGAATACAACAAAGAATTATCCAGAAAACGAGCTCAATCCGTTGTTGATTATCTTATTGGAAATGGCATAGATCCAACTCGCTTATCCGCCCAAGGATTTGGAGAAGAATACCCCGTTTCAACGAATGACACGCCCGAGGGAAGAGAAGAAAATCGTAGAGTAGAGTTTACGAAAATGGGGTGTTGAGAAGGAAATTTATTATGTGTTGAAGTATACTCAAGGTAAAGAATGTGCATATCATCAAGATGATGGATTTGCCTTAAGTCCATATCTATCAATTCTTTTATTGAATTGTTTTTTTTGCTAAGTTTATAGGACACAATAATTCCCATTAACTTTAGCTCTTCATGAACTTAATTGTACTTTTTCTATTTGTAAGCCTCTCCTTCACATGTAACATTTTTGTTGCTCATTCTCAATTTACTTCTCATGCTCTGTCGAATAGAAAAATAGGGTATATAAATGATGCCTCTTCTGTGAGTTGGAATCCTGCCCTACTCGGGATGGTTCAATCCACAGATATTTTGATTGCATCTTTGCATGATAAAGAGTTTACTCTTTCTCCTCAATATGCTGCTTTTGCAAAGATCGGGGGTCTGGCTGCGGGAATTATTCTACCAAGGGATTCTGTATCTGTATTTCAACAATCTATTCCGATGACCATTCATGCGGGTTATGGATTCCCATTACTTGATGATTATGTTTGGTTGGGTGGTGGATTGAAATACACAGATGATGGCTTGAATCAGATTCGCTATGCTGCCTCCATGATGCTTTCTCTTCACTCAAGCTTTTATCTTTCTGGGGGTATCGACAATCTTTATACAATTAATGATAATCACCAAGTCATGTCTTTCATGGGCGCATACTCACCTTTACATTGGTTAACCGTACATGCAAGACTATTATATGCGAAAGATTCGGTGATATTTGCAGGTGGAAACTATTCGCCGGAATTAGGAGTAAGTGCCGGTATTGCAAATAATTTTCTTATAGGGTCAGTTTCCTTTAATCCTGTATTTGAACAACTGCGCATTGGTCTTGAGATGAATCTCGGTGGTTTTTCTGTTGGTACACTTAACAATATCACTACACAGAGT
>JALRFC010000103.1 GCA_023253875.1 Candidatus Kapaibacterium sp. | reverse complement strand
GTATCGATCATATTTAATATGTAATCCTTACCGTCGCGACCAGATCTCCAAGGCAGACGTACTGCTTGTGATTTGATGGTAATGCCACGTTCGCGCTCGATATCCATTCGATCTAGATATTGGGCGCGCATCTGACGCGGGTCGACTACTTCGGTAATTTGAAGCATTCGATCGGCAAGAGTTGATTTGCCGTGATCGATATGTGCAATGATGCAGAAATTTCTGAATTGTTCCATACTATTATGCATTGTCCTTGGCTTCGTCATTCCCGGATGAATGGCGAGCATCTTGTTGCAAATGTTTGATTTCAGCAAAATCATGAGCAAGGTCAACAATATTGCGGATCGTGCCTTGATTCATGCCGAGATATGTTTCTTCGAAACGATTTCTGTGTTCTTCCTTCCAAGTGGAAGTGAATTCATGGATGAGAATACGAACATCATTCACTGCCTGCATGAATTCTCTTTCAAGATTTGCATACCCATCGGTTTGTTCGGTAGTTCGTTTCAATACGCCATAGGTAGACCAAATGATCTTACCTGAAAACACCAATCTATTGATGATTTCCGCATTCCCTGTTTCTGCGGCATATTCAAAAAGAAATCCAATGTCGGATTTCTTCCGTAAACCACCGCCTCTTCCATCAAGATGCGTGAGTAATGCTTCAATGTCAGGAGAAAATGCATGCATATCAAAACATGATCATAGTGGTGATTGATCGTAAGATCTGAGATTTCACTGAATCATTTGGAATAGTTGTTCCTGTTAGATCGAGTGGAACAAGCGCGCATTCATAATGATTCCCTGCTTTCGACCGCCATACAACAGCTTTTGTCTGCAAACCATCCCGACCCATAAATTCAAACATGCCAAATATTCGACGTCCAATGGAAAGCGTTCTACCTTTTCCTATTTGACTCACATTGCCGCCAGATTTTTGTATATGTCGTTCCATGGCATATCTCATGAGCTCATAAACGGTTTCTTCTTCATTCTTTATTGTAGTTGGTAATCTACCAATGGAAGAAAAGACAGCAGAAAGCGTTAGTGTTGAGTCCACCATGATCGCCACTATATCAGATGATGGATAGTGATCCTTTCCGAGAGTGGTCCAACCTTGAGGAATGAATGCTATCATATCGCCTGCAGTAGATTCCACGGTATTTCGTGACATCTCAATTTCAGGTGTTGGACTCAGCGACATAGGAGGATAGAATTCTTCTTCTTCCCAGACGAAAAGGCATCCGGATAATATACTCAGCATCATGATGAACATCATGCCGCAAAGTCGCAATGCACGATGTGACATCATTCGCATCAATTATTCATTCCTTTTTCAGGAAATGGAGGAAGAGGTGTTGATCCCGGGATTCCCATCACTGGAAAATCTTTACGCAAAGGATATAATGGTTCACCTGATTCTGGATCAACAAAATCTTCCGGCATATAGAAACGACGAAGATCAGGATGTCCTTCGAAGATGACACCATACATATCATATGCTTCACGCTCATACCAATTTGCTGATTCCCAAACATCAACCATCGAAGGACAATGTGGTTTTTTCTCTTGCACAATTGTTTTTACACGAGCGCGTGAAGCCAAAGGTAAGGAAAGGAGGAAATACACCACTTCAAAGCGATCATTACGAGTTGCTCTATCAATGACAGTAGCATCAATCAATTGATTGAATTGTGACCGTTCATCATCTCTCAAAGCAATACAAACTGCCATGAGATCCTCTGAAGGCACAAGCAATGTATATTCTCCATGATGTTCATGAAGTTCAGCAGAAGGGCTAATCCCTTTTGCGATGTCGAGTAGCGTTTCTTTGGTGACAGGCATAGTAGTCCTGTTTCTGCATTGTGAAGAAAAACTGATTATCATTGTTGATGTGTTTCTTCAGGCATTGTGGAGAATATTTTATCCCACAATGGACTGGAAACACCAAAACTTTTGTGATCATCTTGAAAATGATGCTTCATGTGATAGGCCTGCATATAGCGACCAATTCTTCCTGAGAATTGCATATGATGTACCGCAAAATGCATTCCATCATAGACCATATATCCAATAAGAAAACCGGCAAAAAAGATATTACCCCATGGATTCGCAAAGAGAAAAAATGGGAGATAAAGCAATCCTGCCAAAGGTAAACTCACACCCAAAGGCATCACAAGTCTTGTTGAATCCTTTGGATAATCATGGTGAATACCATGAGTGAAATAATGGAATCTCTTACCCCACCCTGTTTTTGGTTCATAGTGAAACACAAATCGGTGGAGAATATACTCGAATAAAGTCCAAAACAGTGTACCGGCAATGAAATATGCAATCATTGTCACCAATGACATATGCCATGACATGATCATAAGCAAAAGCGTAATTGGCACATAGACAACAAAAGGCATCACGGGATGAACATGGGAGAGTGCCTCAAGAATTGGATTCTCGAAGAGTCTCACTGTTTCATCCTTATTTGACACAAATTTTGAAGGCATATATTCGGATGTCACATCGTGACTTCAATTCTTTTTGGATATTGCCGAATGAGATGGCAAATATTATCTCAAACGAAGTGCAAAAATACGGTTTAATAGCCAAAAGAGCGCAAATAAGTGGACTTGTCGCGCCAATCTTCCCTAACTTTAACAAATAATTCAAGGAATACCGGCATTTCGAGATGATGTTCGATTTTTTTTCTGGATTCACTGCCTATTTGCTTGATCATGGAGCCCTTTTCACCGATCATAATTGCTTTTTGGGAATCTTTTTCCACGATGATGTCAGCGGCGATATACCATTTTCCTTGACCTTTCTCTCGAAACTCAGCTATGGCAACTTCTGTGGAATATGGTAATTCTTCACTCAATAGTTCAAATACTGTTTCTCGAATGAGTTCAGAAACAAAAAATCGCTGTGGCATCGTACTTAACAATTCAGGGTCATGATACATCGGATTTTCCGGTAAATATGACTCCAAGACTCGAAGAAGCTCCGGTACATTATCAGTTTCTTTTGCTGAAATCGGCAAAAAGTCCTTGAAAACACCCAATTCATTCAATGCTGAAATCAAAGGCAAGGCTTGCTTTTTATCGGTCAATGCATCCATTTTATTCAATATGGCAATGCATGGCTTATTCGTATTCTTGATTGCTTCGATAAATGGAGGAGTGAGTACTTTCGTGGCGGTTTCGGGTCTGGTCACATCTGCAATCACGACGATGATGTCTGCTCCACTGAGAGATTCTTCCACATAGTGCATCATGGATTTATGCAATTCATAACGAGGCTTAAGAACTCCGGGCGTATCAATGAATACCATTTGCACTTGATCTTTGGTATAAATACCAAGAACATTCCTCCGCGTGGTTTGTGGTTTTGATGTTACAATCGATAATTTTTCACCTATGATTGCATTCATCAATGTGGACTTACCCACATTTGGTTTACCAATAATCGCTATATAACCAGCTTTTGTCATATATCTCTCAATAAAGTTCTTTGCAAAGATCACCGTCTCGATGAATCACGCATTATTCGAAACTACCATTTCTATAGCTAAATATTGTCATTGTCACAGTATTATTCAGTGTTTGCATTTGGATTGTAGAATACCTGGCATATAATAGCTCTTCGCATATTCGTGAACCATTCTATGTGAGGAATATGTTGACCCTAGTTTCTGTATGGAATTTTTCATGAGACTACTCCAATCTTCATGTGCATGCCTTGAGAAATATGTAGGAATCACGTGATTGGTAAGTATATCATAGAGGGAATTGGACTCAATAATATCTTGTTCTTCCGGTGATATAGGATACTGTACATGAGGAATCAAAAATCCTCTATCGGGAGCATATGCTTCATCCCACCATCCATCGGAAATACTGCAATGAAGACATCCATTCAATGCAGCTTTCATACCTGATGTACCGCTTGCTTCCAAAGGTCTGCGCGGGGTATTGAGCCAAAGATCACAACCTTGAATCATTTGTGTTGCAAGTGCAATATCATAATCCTCAAGCAGAATCACAGATGTTTGTAGATCATGTTGATGAATCATGGTATGAATATGTTTGATGATTGCTTTGGCATCATGGTCATCGGGATGTGCTTTTCCTGCCAAAATGAGATAGACATTACCTTGTTCATTATTCAAGACTCTCTTGAGTGCTTGAATATCCATGAAAGGTAGATATGCTCTTTTGTACATAGCAAATCTTCTTGCATAGCCTATGTATAATCCATTTGGATCAAGCGTAGTATGATTTGGGTCTCTCTGTAATCTACTGTGAATATATGCGATCATGGATTGCTTCTGCATGTCATGAGCATGAAATACATCTTCTTTTTTCAAATCTTGAATTCCATTCCAAGACTCTACTGACTCCGGCATTTCTCTCCAATGATTCCCAATTGTCGCGTCTAACAATTGTCCTATATGTTCACCCATCCATGTTTGGGTATGTATTCCATTTGTGATGGATGCGATATGCGGTTTTGAAGCAATTCCCTTCCACATATCACGAGCAATGACACCATGTAATGAACTAACCGCATTGCTTGAGCCTGCAATGTTCAATGCGAATGCAGACATGGAGAATAGATGAGAATCTAAATGATCCGACATGCCAAGCGAAAGAAATTCTTCAAGTGAAATGGATAATTCATTGCAATGTGAAGACAAATACTGTGCAATCAATGCATGTGAAAACACTTCATTTCCGGCATTAATGGGTGTATGTGTGGTAAAGAGTAATTGTGATGCAACTGCTTCATGTGTTTTCCAAAATGATTGCTGAGTTTCATGCATCAGTTGAACAATATATTCTGTGAGTGCAAATGCCGAATGTCCTTCATTGATGTGAATGAAATCAGGCATGAGATTCATCGCCGTGAGAGCTTTCATTCCTCCTATACCAAGAAGAATTTCTTGTCGTAAACGATGTTCTCTATCACCATAATATAATCGGTCTGTAATCTGCATGATTCCAATATCATGTGCATTCTCTTCATGATACGTATCCAATAGGAATAATGCTATATCATCATGTATTACTTTATGTATTCTGACATGTGCAGTGCCCTCAGGGAATTGCACTTGAATCTTTAGTGGTTGACCATCTATATCAAGAACTGTGTGAAATGGAAGGTGTTTTCTGTCAATGTGAGTAAAAGAATCAACTTGATTTCCTTGTTCATCAATGTGCTGATGCGGACTTCCTTCATGATACAATAGTCCTACTCCAATCACAGGGAGACCAAAATCGGAAGATGATTTCAGATGATCCCCTGCCAATATTCCCAGGCCTCCTGCATATTGATGCATGGATTGGGAATAGCCAAACTCCAAAGAAAAATATGCTATCCTTGAAGATTGCAAAGCAGGATATACTGTATTGAAATACGTATGTTTCGGGTCCATTACTCTTGATTTAATGAGATGGTATGGAATCTGAATGCAAACAGAAAAAAAAGCCTGCATTATCATCAGAAAATGCAGGCATCAACGTAAACAAAAATCGAAATCAGGATTTTTTCTTCACTGTCATGGATTTGATGATGACAGGTTCACGAGGAGTGCTACCATTCAATGGAGTGGCTGCAATTTTCATGACGACATCCATGCCTTCGGTCACTTTACCAAACATTGTATAGCTTTTTGGAAGTCCCAAATCTTCAAGACAGATAAAGAACTGACTTGTATTGGTATTTGGTCCGCGATTCGCCATAGCGAGAACGCCTTTTGCATAGCCGATTTGAAAGCTTTTCGTATTCGGGAATAATTCATCAATGAAGTCACCACCATAGATGCTTTCTCCGCCGGTTCCCCATTGACCTTTCAGAGCTTCATCTTTCGTTTTGGGATCACCAGCTTGGATGACAAATCCGGGAACAACGCGGTGGAAGAGAATTCCATCATAGAAATTCTTTTCTGCGAGACCGACAAAATTATCAACTGTTTTTGGTGCATCTTGGCCATAAAGACCCAAAGTGACTGGTCCATGATTTGTATTCATGGTCACGATATGTGTGATTGTAGGTTCTTGATTTGTCATCACGACTGATTGCGCTCCTGCAAATTGCGTCGAATATGTCAAAGCTATGAGCATCATCGACAAAGTGAATAGATTCATTGTGGTTTTCATGGGAACTCCAATGGTGATTGTTTACTATTATTTTTTACTGATTTTCATTGTTATGACCTGATTGGGTCTTTCGGTTTTTTCATCTCTTGGTGCATTGGCAATTGCATCAACTACTTCCATGCCTTGCACTACTTTTCCAAAGGCAGAATATTCACCGTCCAAAAATTCCGAATCTTTGACACAAATGAAAAATTGAGAATCAGCGCTATTGATATCTTCTCCTCTTGCGGCCGAGAGTGTGCCACGTTTATGAGAATACTCATTGAAATCTGACGGAATTTTCTTTTGAGGTAAAAAGATGGACTGAATACTTTCCTGATATGACACTTATTTTATATGGTACTTCTCATAAAAATTTTCATAATGTAGATCAAACAAAATTTGGTATAGTTGCCGCAGCAGGTGTGAAAGAACTCC
>JALRFC010000102.1 GCA_023253875.1 Candidatus Kapaibacterium sp. | reverse complement strand
CAAATGTTTTTTCATCCGGTATTTCACGATCAGGTGTATAAGCAATTGTTATCTCACGAATCTCACCTGCTTTCAATGGCGTGGTATCCGCACTGACTATTGTATAGACCAATCCGAAACGTGTTTTTAATTCTTTCAATGTGATTTCATTTGCACTTTCATTCTTGAGCTGTACTTTCATTTCTTTAGTCGTACCCAAGCGCACTTTTCCAAAGTTCACAGGATCGGGATTGAGTGCAAGTTTGTCCACCACATATTTCACACTGTCAATTGTATAATTTCCGGCTCTGTCCATGACAACAAAGATCGCAAATGCATCTTTTGTCTTGTCTTTTACCTTGAACTCAAACTTGAATTCTTTGACCTTCGGATCTACGACAATTCTATCCGCAGTCAAAAACTTCAAATCATAATTATATGAGATTGAATCAATCATTTCAATTGTTGCTATACCTTGATCAACCTGTGCTGTATCAGGTGGCGGACCAAATGTTCGTACTTCTGTTGCAGTATAGGTGAAATCACCACATTCTTTTTCAAATGTCAAAACCGGTGGCAAAGTATCCACTTCATCCAATTTTCTGATGGCCATCGCTGCTGGCCATCCATAAGAATCAAATGAACTGAATCCATAAATATATCCGCCAAATCGGGTTTGACTCGCAACTCTATGTGGTCCTGGATTCACATTGACATTTTGCCAATATAAATTGGTTCCCGGAATTCGATTTGCAAGGAATGTTGGCTTACCAATCCAAATTGGCTTTCCATCAAGAGTGACTGATTTCAGTTTCTTTTGTTCTGGATCATTCGGATCACCTTCGGCTATAATATTAAACCAATTCGTACTGAAAGCACTATTCGCAGGAGATTGAAAAACAGTTGCCTGAATATATTGTTCTTGTGGCGTCACAATAATCATGAATGGATCAAATTCATCACCCATGTCCCAGTTCGCTGAGTAGGAATATTGCATGACGAAAATTGGCTTATCAGCTTCCCACACGGAAGTACCACGAAATCCTTCTACCAATCCACGACCAACATATTGATTAAAGTCTTCAAAAAATTCGCCTGCATTCAATATTCCTTCTCTTTGGCCAAGCAAATCTCCTGTTACCTTATCATAGTATTTCATCTTCCAACGCGTTTGATTTTGCGATGCTACAATCCTAAAAAAGTCACCTTTATTGTCACGCTTGTATTCAACTGTGACATATCTTTTTCCCCATGCTTGCACGGGCGGAAGCATTTCGCAGATATGATCTCGACCATTGACATTCGTAGCTGGAATCATCACACGTTCAACATAGGAAACTAAACCAATGGGCTTATTGGAAGTGATTTTAGTTCCGGTCATATCAAATACACCACGAGTGGTGGCTTCACCTTTCACATTAAATACTTGCCCTTTCATCAATGTCGCTTTGATGGTCTTACCCAAACGATTACCTTTGACAGTTTTTGCACCAGGAGCATTTCCACCTCTTCCTCGTAGAAAAATAGTTATTTCGGTATCATCTTCGGAAGCAATGACAGTAAAGCCGGTTGCCCATTTGCCGAATTCCAAGAAATCATAATAACTACAGTGAATATATTCTGTGCCCCATACACTTGTTGGGAGAGCTAAATACCCTTCTGAAGTAACAGGTTTTGCATTGAGAACATATACTGAGATTGGAGCATTGGCAAATACATGAATACCCATATTATCGGGTATTTCACTTGAAGTGAGTTCCCAGCCTGAAGAAACAGAACCATCTCGAGTACTAAATGTAACAACATCAAGTGCTTTTAGTGTCTTTTTACGACTAAATCCTTGTCCGGGCACTTCCAATGTGACAACAGTATTTGTGCTTCCTGTCACATAGATCTCAATTGCATTCAGTGGGGCTGATGCATTATCATTCATAGGAATTGCAAACCAGAAATCCTTGCCTTGAGCAGAATTATTCAATACGGCTTCGGGGGCAGGAAACTTCTTTGCTATTTCGGGAAAATTTTGTCTGTGAGATTGGGCATATGCATCAAAGAAGCTTAATGTGAAACCAATCAGCAAGACGAGAATTCGTACACCACTATTCATTCTCATCACTCTCTATGTATGGAAATAATAAAATTCTACTTTGGATGTTTTGTAAAATACCGTAAAAAAATGAGCAGACCAATAGGACTGTGGAAATGTGGATATCTCTTTTCGTATTCACTAACTCTTTGAAAGATAAAGCATATTGTCAATCAATCTTGTCTTGCCAAGAAACCCTGCAATCAATAATACTAAGTCTTTGTTTTCTAAGAAGATATCAGGTGTTGCAAGTGTATCGGCCTCTGCAACTGAGGCATATTGGATTGTGAACTCAGGACAAGTTGCAAGAATGTCATGCATGACTTGCTCTATCTTCGCTCTTTTTCTTTCTCCATGTTCGATAAGGGAATGACCCTCTGAAAGTGCTGAATGTAACACAAGTGCTTGTTTTTTTTCATCATCACTGAGATAGACATTACGTGAACTCATCGCCAAGCCACTTGATTCGCGTAGTGTTGGTACAATGGAAATACAGATTCCCAAATTGAGATCATGCACCATTTGTTTGATGATGAGTGTTTGTTGATAGTCTTTTTGTCCAAAAAATGCTGTATGAGGTTTAGTGGCTCCAAAGAGTTTTGCCACCACGGTTGCGACGCCCTCAAAATGCCCCGGCCGGAATGCACCTTCAAAACTTTTACTTATGTTCGTTACGGAAATCGTGGTTTGATAATCAGGCGGATACATTTCATCAATTGATGGATAAAACAGAATACTACCTCCGGATGCTTCAATGATATTCTTGTCTCTTTCTGTGTCACGAGGATATCGCTCAAAATCTTCTTTCGGACCAAATTGTAATGGATTCACAAAAATGGTTGTGATCACTATATCATGACTCTTCACAGCTTCTTTGATCAGCGAGGCATGTCCGGCATGAAGATATCCCATTGTTGGGACACATGCGATTGTCTTCCCTTGCTTGCGAAGAGTGTCTGACAAATCTTGCATTTCTTTAATAGTCGTAATTATTGTAAGGGGCATATCATGAAAGGAAATATTGGAATTCTTATCTATTGGATATTCTTTGTGCATGGGATAATCATTGCACAAAAGACACACAAATATACCATCAAAAAAGACAAACAGCTTTCAGCATTTGACAGCATTATAAAGCAATCATTCAAGAATAAGATATTGATCGCATCTTCATGTGATACGACCATTCTTATTGATGAATTATCGGCATTCAAGAAAGCAATTGAAATCAATACCAAAGATCACATCGGTTTGATTTGCGATTTGGGAAACTTTTATCATACTTGGATGATATTGACGCTCTGCAGGAATCCATCCCTCATTCGTGCTGGGAATGATGAGCACTTGTATGTGAGAGATACGATGATTCTCGATAAAGCGCCATATACACTGAAGACTTTACGGGAAACAATACTCAAACTTGGTTTGCAATCGAAAATTCATCTGACATTTTCACTTTGGGATGGAACAAAATCCGGGGCTCATCCACCCAAAAAGTCTTGGACTAAACAATCTCTGAAATCACTTGTTCTTGCTTCGGGGAGAGCATTACTAAAGAATTCAGATGATGTTTTCACAGCTGATCTCGCTGTCAATACTCTGTGTATCTCAGAACAAATTGTTCGTGAATTATGTGATGAACAACAGAATAGTAATCTCACAATGCTATTACCAATTCTTACTCAATATCTCCCTGAGCATATTTCCGCATATTGTGCATTACATAAAGCACAGATGCGATTGAGAAGATTGCCTGTCTCAGATATTCTTGCTCGAAGTCCTTGAGAGTTAGTCAATCAGATATAAGCACTCTTCCAAACCTTCGGAAATTGCTTTCTGCTGTAATTGCAAGTATTGCAGTGCAGAAGTCTTCCATTTCAGACGCATTTTCTGCATAATATGCTCATCCGAATATCCTGCAATTGCAAGCAAACAGCCACCGGTATGACGAAATGTATATGCCGACAAACAAGACTTCCTTTCTTCAGGAACTCCCAATTTCATGAGTCTCTGATGCAGGGTATCACGTATTCCACGTATACTAATGGACAAACCTTTACTTCGATTGCTATGACTCTCAAAAAGTGGCATTTCATAGTGTGATTGCTGTGTACCGAAACGCATTTGTAGATATGCTTGAAGTGCTGACATAGCATTCTTGGTCATTGGTACTTTTTCATCATTGATAAAGATACAGCGTTCTTCCACGGAGACATCTTTCACTTGGGCTTTATGTAATTCTTGTTCCGTAAGAAAACAAGATAGAATTGCATGCATCATCGCTATGTCTCTGAGATCATTCAATGTTGGATATTCACTTGATTTCAATACTGATTGCAATTCAATGTGTGTGAAAAAAGTGGGAAGTTTTTTTGGTATTGTCCCTCCGTGAATACGTTTGGCGGGATTTCTTGGCAATTCTTTACATTCAACAAGGTATTGACAAAATCTACGAAGTGCGGTGAGATAGGTGGATACTGTTGCAGGAGATAAGTGTTTCACTTGGCTTAGATAGACTGCATAGCGCTCGAAATCAGTGAGTCTATATTTAAAATTTCGATCTACTAAAATAAAAGAAAGGAAACTTTGAAGGGCCTTAGAATAGGTCTTCACAGTTTCCTTTGCATAGTGTTGTAAATGATAGGTCGTAAAAACAGAAATATGCTCTGCCAATACCGTATTGCGTATGGTCACAGGTTGGAAGATATCCTCTATCCTGCGAGGCATATCTATTTCCCGATGATGATGACTTCGGTTCTTCGATTGAGTCTTCTGCCGAACTCTGTAGCATTACTTGCAATCGGTTTGGTATCTCCAAATCCGGCAGATTCGAGTCTAGTCTGATCAACACCTTTCTTAATGAGATATTGTCTTACTGCTTCGGCTCTCAATACAGATAATTTCCGATTCAATACTTTACTTCCTCTCGAATCTGTATGTCCCTCAATTCGCACAGAGACTTTGGGGCGATTCATGAGAAATTCTTTTAAGAGTTCCAATTCATACACTGAATCCGGAAGCGTTGAACTATTTGTAGGGAATAGCAGATTTTCAATGATGAGTTTTCTGCCCAATTCAACGATTGGAATGATCTTTTTGACGATTTCTCTTTTTTGTTCATCAATGATTCCAACACTCAAAGAATCAGGAATCGCTGTCTTATCGGAACGATATGTTATCGCAAAGAGATTTGTTAATTGAGTAGAATAATCATCGAGAATGGTTGCAAATGGTCTGGAAATATCAAACATCGAACCACGAGTACCTTCGGTTATGGTGCGATAGTCTTGTAATACGGGAGGTACAATGGAAAACAAACGGATAGAATTGTCTTTCATCGTTTGAATGATAGACTCTGTGGTCTGCATTGTACGCCCTTGACCTCTTTCCCCTTTTTGATGATATGGTGCATCAGTAATGATGATTGCAATCTTATTGGCTGCTTGTCTGAATTTCATTTTGGACATATCGGATAATGCTTCGAGCGCATTCTCTTTATCATCCCCACCACCCGTGGCATAAACTCCGGTAAGCCATTTATTGAAATCTTTCACATTGTCCGTTGGATTATATACTTTCTCAACTACATCGGAGAAGAGTACTAGTCCGACTCGATAATCTATCCCTTTTGCAGTGACATTCCCCACGAACTTTTCAATATTATTTCGAATAGCATTGATATATGAACCCATTGTTGCCGTTACATCAAGTACAAATACAAAGTCAATAGGTATGCTTTCTTTGACGGATATTTTCTCAATGGAAATAACTTTCTTCGTCACTCCATTTTCAACCACTGAAAACTCTTTTGGATTTAAAGTGTCCAGTACTGTACCATCGGCCTTCACTGCTTCAACAATTAGTTTTACCTCAGGGAAGCGAGTGACATCAATATTTTGAATAGCCATTCGAACATTCCCTTCACCCATTTTCAATCGAGCCGATTCCGCGGCTTGTTTGGCTTGGGCTTTCACGGAATCTGTTTGCGCCTGAAGACAATCAGCCGTAAAGAGCAATAATAGTGATATGGTGAAAGTAAGTATTCTCATAAATCGGAATGTACTTGCAAAAGAAACCCCCTGACAAGAAGCACCTGCACAGGGGGAACACTGTTGTTGTTATCGCAACTTAGATATTGAGTCGCAATACAGGTGATATCATAAATACGGACTGATCAAATGGTCTCGATTCGCTTCTCAATGGAATTGAATAACGTGCATCCAAGTATAACCATTGTCCGAGAAGTGGTAAATATAATCTACCCAAGAAAATCTGATTGGAATATTGCGCGCTTAAACCAAATGGGAACGTTGATTGATTGCGATATTCAACTTTCGCATATAACCAATCCAAGAATTCTGTTGGGTGAAAGAAACGCAAACCATCTGACTTATCATTCAATGTGAAAGGACCAGAATTACCACCCAAACGATTGACTGCCACTTCACGAACTTCTGTATAATTCACACCAAGATCGAAGCGTACATAATTTTCAGGATTTTCGGGATCCAACCACCAATTGTAGAAAATTCCTGTATTTCCTGTGATACGCAAGAGTGGTGCCACCACCAATGGATC
>JALRFC010000101.1 GCA_023253875.1 Candidatus Kapaibacterium sp. | reverse complement strand
ATGGAAAAAGCACTCGCTGCAAATGAGCGTGTTGATGAAGGTAAGCTTTATGTAAGTAAGGTCTATGTTAATCAAGGCCCTACAGCGAAGCGTATTTCTCCTGCTCCAATGGGCAGGGCTTATAGAATTCGTAAACGCTCGCACCATCTCACAATTGAAGTTTCAGTTGTCAAGTAATTAACAGGAGAGAGCTTTGGGTCAGAAGACAAATCCGATTGGTATCCGTTTAGGCATTACACGCCATTGGGATGCAAACTGGTTTGATGAAAAGAATGTGGCCGACAAATTGTCTGAAGACTTGATGGTCCGTTCTTATATCAAGAGCAGCAAGCGTAAAGCAGGTGTAGCACGTATTGTGATTGAGCGCACTGCAAAACAATTGCGCATTACATTGCATACATCTCGTCCTGGCGTGATCATCGGTAAATCCGGCAAAGATATTACGCAATTGGAAGAAGAATTGAAGAAGATCTCCAAGAAGGATGTAAAGATTTTGATTCATGAAATCAAGCGTCCTGAGATTGATGCACAATTGGTTGCTGAAAACATTGCTCAGCAATTAGAGGGAAGAGTTTCTTTCCGTAAAGCGATGAAGCAATCTGTTGGTGCAGCGATGAGAATGGGAGCTGAAGGTATTCGTGTGATGTGTTCCGGTCGATTGGGCGGAGCTGATATGTCCCGAACTGAGCAGTATAAAGAAGGTCGCGTACCATTGCACACTTTGCGTGCTGATATTGATTATGGTACTGCAACAGCTTCAACGGTCTATGGATTGATTGGAGTCAAGACATGGATTTGCCGTGGCGAAGTAATTGGTAAGCTTGTAACAAAAGATTAAATAAGGATATGGCACAATGCTGATTCCTAAAAGAGTAAAGCATAGAAAAACCCAGCGTGGCAGAATGAAAGGCAAAGCCTATCGCGGTTCACAGGTAGCATTTGGTACTTTTGGCATTAAAGCGATGGAGCCGGCATGGATCACCAATCGTCAGATTGAATCAGCTCGTATTGCCATTAATCGTTATCTCCGTCGTGATGGTAAAGTATGGATTCGCATTTTCCCTGATAAACCTGTAACCAAAAAACCTGCAGAGGTTCGAATGGGATCAGGTAAAGGAAATCCAGAATTCTGGGTAGCGGTAGTAAAGCCGGGTAGAATTCTCTTTGAAATTGACGGCGTATCAAGAGAAAAAGCAGCAGAGGCAGTACGTTTGGCCTCTCACAAATTGCCGATCAAAGTAAAATTTGTAACTCGCTTGGATGCGACAGAGTAATGAAAAAGCAAAAAGCGTCAGAAATTCGCCAAGTCTCCACAGAAGAATTGATGGAGATGTTGACTTCCACTGAGGAAGCATTGGTCTTGAGAAATTTTGAGAAGGCAATGAGCCAGCTTGAGAATACATCACAGATCAGAACGTTACGCAAAGATATTGCGCGTATCAAAATGGTATTGCGCGAGCGAAATGTTGCAGTTTGATACACTAAGCACTATTAAGAATTGAACAATATGGCTACTATAGCAACAGAGCAAGCGCCTTCTACAACGGGTAAAAAAATCCGTCAAGGCAAAGTTATCAGTGCCGCCATGAACAAGAGTATTGTTGTGGCGATTGAGCGTCAAGTTGCTCATCCACTGTACAAAAAATACTATAAGCAGACTAAAAAGGTCATGGCTCATGATGAAACAAATGAGTGTCGCGTTGGTGATACTGTGCGTGTTATCGAAAGCCGTCCTTTGAGTGCCCGCAAGCGCTGGATGCTCGTTGAAATTGTAGATCGTGCGAAGTAATTAAGGAACAACGAGATGATACAAGAAGAGTCAAATCTTATTGCAGCGGATAATTCGGGTGCTAAACGTGTACGTTGCATTCGAATCCTTGGTGGACATGCGCGCCGTTATGCCGGAGTTGGCGACGTCATCGTCGTTTCCGTAAAGAGTGCGCTTCCGAATGCAGGTGTGAAGAAAGGCGAAGTATGTAAAGCAGTTGTCGTCCGCACCAAAAAAGAAATCAAGCGTAGAGATGGTTCATTCATCCGCTTTGACGAAAATGCCGCTGTCATACTGAACAATCAAGGTGAACCAAGAGGTACACGTATTTTCGGACCTGTGGCACGTGAATTGCGTGACAGTGGTTATATGAAAATCGTTTCTTTGGCACCAGAGGTATTATAAGGATCGAAACCATGAAAATGGCAATCAAAAAAAATGATATGGTGAAAATCATCTCCGGTGATGACAAAGGCAAAGAAGGTCGTGTCATTGAAGTGGATGCAAAGAAAGGTCGCCTCCTCATTGAGGGTGTGAATGTGCACAAGCGTCACATGCGCAAGAGCCAGGCATATCCTGAGGGTGGAATTCATGAGCGTGAATTGCCAATAGCATATTCAAATGCCATGTTGATTGACCCTGATACAAAACAAGCAACCCGCATCCGTTTGGATCGTACGGTTGATGCAAATGGAAGAGCACAAGTAAAGCGCCTTGCCGTAAAATCCGGCAAAGAAATCAAAATGCCTTAAGACTTGGATAGAGAACAATCATGGCAAAAGCCCAAACACAATCGAAAAAATTTGACTTAAAACCCGAAGGCGCACGCCTCGAGGAATATTCAGGACCGGTTCCCGCACCGCGACTCTATGCCTTTTACAAAGAGCAGGTAATTCCTGTTATGAAGGCTAAGTTTGAATACAAATCAGTGATGCAAGTTCCAAAGATCACAAAGATTTGTATCAATATGGGTGTAGGTGCTGCAGTTCAGGATCCAAAGATTTTGCAAGCTGCAGTCAATGAGCTTGAATTGATTACAGGTCAACGTCCTGCAATCAGCAAAGCAAAGAAGGCGATTGCAAATTTCCGTCTTCGCCAAGGCATGCCGATTGGCTGTCACATCACATTGCGTGGTGCAAGAATGTATGAATTCCTTGATAGATTCATCAATATTGCTTCCCCTCGCATTCGAGATTTCCGCGGATTTTCAGATAATGGCTTTGATGGCCGTGGAAATTTGACACTTGGCATCAAGGAGCAAATTATTTTCCCTGAAATCGATGTAGACAAGGTAACAAAGATTGCCGGTATGGACATCACTTTCGTCACAACATCCAAAACCGATGAGGAAGCATCAGCGCTTCTCAAAGAATTTGGTTTTCCTTTTCGCAAAGGTTAATTCATGGCAAAGACAAGTATCGTAGCACGGAATGAAAAAAGAAAGCACCTTGTGGCAAAATATGCTGCAAAGCGTGAAGAATTAAAAGCGGCAGGTGATTTTGAAGCATTGCAAAAATTGCCACGCAATAGTTCCACGACACGTGTTCGTAGTCGTTGTTCTGTAACAGGACGTGGTAAGGCAGTCTATAAAAAATTCGGTGTATGCCGAAATGTCTTCCGTCAATTGGCCCTGGAAGGAAAGATTCCGGGAATTCGCAAATCGAGTTGGTAAATAAACTTTACGATATACTATTATGCCGGTAACAGATACCATAGCAGATTTCATAACTCGCATTCGTAATGCGGGTCAGGCACGCCACAAATATGTCACAGCGCCTGCTTCAAAAATGAAGCATGCGATTGCGGAGATTCTTCGTGATCAAGGGTTCGTTGGAGATGTAGCAGTCATGGAAGAGGAAGGCCAAAAAGTAATTAAGGTCGGTCTCAAGTACTATGAAGGCAAGCCGGTCATCCAGGACATACAGCGAGTAAGCAAGTCCGGAAGAAGAATTTATTCACCTGTTGAAAAATTGCCCCGCGTCAGTAATGGTTTGGGCATAGCCATCATTTCCACTTCAAAGGGATTGATGACAGATAAACAGGCACGCGCTTACAATGTAGGCGGTGAAATTATTTGCACAGTACGCTAATCCTGCACTGAAGGAGTAATACCGTGTCACGAGTTGGCAAAAAACCAATTACCGTACCCAATAATGTACAATTGAATTTCACAGATGGAATTCTAACTGTCAAAGGCCCAAAGGGCACACAGGTTGTACCGATCGCGGACGGCATATCATTTAACAATGAGAATGGCACTCTCACTTTTCAGAGAGCCAATGATGATAAAAAAGTACGTGCATTGCATGGTCTTTCACGCGCTTTAACATTTAATGCAATTGAAGGTGTATCAAATGGATTTCAGAGAAATCTTACCATTGAAGGTGTTGGTTTCAAAGCTGAAATGCGTGGCCAAAAATTGCTCTTGACCTTAGGCTTTTCACATCCTATTTTGGTGATACCACCATCAGGAGTTGAATTTGCCACACCAACACCAACAAGTGTACAGGTGAAAGGAATCAGCAAGCATGATGTTGGTGAAGTTGCGGCTAAAATTCGCAGCATCCGTCCACCAGAGCCTTATAAAGGAAAAGGTGTTCGTTATGAAGGTGAGTATATCCGTCGCAAGGCCGGTAAGTCTGCAGGTAAATAATAGTTGATCGAAAGATTCTCAAGAGACAATAGAGATGAACTTAGCACAATCAAAGAAAATACGCCAACAGCGCAGAAAGCAACATATTCGTAAGACTATTTTCGGAACTCCCGAGCGTCTGCGTTTGAGCGTGAATAAAAGTCTAAAGCATATCACTGCACAGATCATTGATGATACAAAGGGTGTAACACTCGTATCAGTTTCATCAGTAGAAAAAGATGTACGTGAAGCATTGACTTCAGTAGCAACGAAAGTTGCACAAAGTCAATACATTGGCGACTTGCTTGCAAAGCGCGCCAAAGAAGCAAATATTTCAAGCGTGGCATTTGATCGTAATGGTCACTTGTACCATGGAAGGATTAAAGCACTTGCCGAAGCCGCACGCGAAGGCGGACTGCAATTCTAATTTATAGAGGATGCCGTGAGCAAAGTAAGAGTGTCAGAACTGGATCTGAAAGATAAGTTGGTCTATGTTGGCCGTACCGCGAAAGTGGTTAAAGGTGGTCGACGCTTCAATTTCACCGCATTGGTCGTTGTTGGTGACGGCAATGGTCATGTGGGTTATGGACTAGGCAAAGCAGGTGAAGTCGTTGATGCTGTAAGCAAAGCGACAAATGCTGCAAAGAATAATATCGTGAAAGTGCAATTGCAGAATACTACAATTCCTCATGAAGTTCTTGCTAAATTTGGTGCTGCATCTGTCCTCATCAAGCCCGCAACAGCCGGTACAGGCGTTATAGCCGGTGGTGGTGTTCGTGCTGTGCTTGAACTTGCAGGTGTACAGGACGTGTTGACGAAGAGCATGGGTTCTTCGAATCCTCACAATACTGTGAAAGCAACTGTTCGCGCATTGTCTATGCTTGAGGATGCACAATCTGCTGCGAATCGCAGAGGCATCTCTTTACAGAAATTGCTTCAAGGTTAAGGAGTGATCATGAAACACGGTTCAAAAATTAAAATCACACAGACTCGCAGCATTATTAAGTGCAAGCAGAATCAAAAAGATACGATACATGCGCTTGGTTTGGGTCGTCCCAACTATTCAGTTGAGCATACACTCAATCCTCAAATCGCAGGCATGATCAATGTGGTCAGCCATCTTGTGAAAGTTGAGACAATCTGAAAGACGGAGACTACCTCATTATGAAGCATATTGGAAATATCAGCCCCAGCAAAGGTTCAGTAAAAGGTATCAAGCGTATCGGTAGAGGCGCTGGATCAGGACATGGTGGGACATCAACTCGCGGACACAAAGGTCATTCTTCACGCTCAGGTTTTAAGCAGAAGAGAAATTTCGAAGGCGGTCAAATGCCTTTGAGCCGTCGTCTGCCAAAATTTGGTTTTAAGAATCCATTCCGTATTGAATATCAAGAAATCAATGTTGCACGCTTGCAAGAATTGGTTGATTCACAAAAGATTCATGCCGGTGACACTATCAATATTGAAGTACTTCGTAATCTCGGAGTTGTGCGTTCCTCAAGAATACCTGTGAAAGTTCTCGGAAATGGAGATCTAACAGCAAAACTTAATGTAACCGCAGCAAAATTTACCGAATCAGCGAAAGGAAAGATTGAACAAGCCGGAGGCACCGCTGTAATCGATGAATAAGTTTTTCCAGACATTGGTCAATGTATTTCGCATTGAGGAATTAAAAGATAGAATCATTTTTACGGCTTTGATTTTACTTGCTGTGAGAATGGGTTCTTATATTCCCCTCCCCGGTGTGGATGTTGTAGCACTACAGTCAACAAAGGGTGGTGATTCGAATACTTTATTCGGATTATACGATCTTTTTGTGGGTGGAGCATTGTCCAATGCGGCCATCTTTGCGCTTGGCATCATGCCGTATATTTCAGCTTCGATTATTCTGCAATTAGCAGGGATCGTCATGCCGGAAGTGCAACGCCTTCAAAGAGAAGGTGAAGATGGAAGAAGAAACACCAGAAGAAACACCGGCATAAAATGGACGTTTTAGAACAATTTTTACATAGCATAGCATATAAATTTCCTAAAGGATATCCTGACATGAAAAATGAACAGGATATCTTCAGCTCCCGTCGTAGCACCTGATATGGTTGGAATATTCACTATTTCATCTATTGTATTGCTCACAGCAGGGACAGTGTTCCTTATGTGGCTTGGTGAACAGATTACTGAACGTGGTTTAGGAAATGGTATTTCGCTTATCATTTTCATCGGTATCATAGCAAGACTTCCAGATGCATTGTTTTCTGAATTTGCTTATATCACATCAACTCCACAATTGTTCGTTCACTTGATT
>JALRFC010000100.1 GCA_023253875.1 Candidatus Kapaibacterium sp. | reverse complement strand
AGAACCACCGAAAGTCCAAAATGTATATTGCACGCCCTCGGCAATCTCTTTGACAACTTCCTTGACTTCCAATTTGACAATCACTTTCGTATTGTGTGTTCGATTGATTGGCGGGGGAACATTGGGCGCATCCGTCAATTGGGCAATCTCTTCGCCCTGAATTTCTGTCAATCCTTTGCTTCTGTCCGGAATGACTTCTTGATTTGTGTCTGAACATGACATAAGCATGAAGATGGCCAAGCTTGAAATGAGCACATTGACAATCGTTTTCATGTAAAACTCCATAAAAAAGGAATTAAGACTCTTTTATCTGATATTTGAATACAAATAACGGACAATTTTGTCTTAATTACAAAATTTATTTTCCGATGCGGAGATTTTTCCTAATTGTATCTGATGCTAAGTCTTTGAGGGATATTGCCCTAGCGGATTTCTCATACTTTGTGCGAATGGGAGCCCAGAATTCATGAGCGGGGCATGGAGTATTCAAACCACAGCCGGGAAGACCGAGCATGCAATCATGAAAAATGCCTTCGCCATCAATCACGGCAATGATGTCGAACAGTGTGATTGCATCGGGATCTTTCCCTAAACGTACCCCGCCTTTGGCCCCTTTTGTGGATTCAACGATGCCGGCTTGGGTCAATAGTTGGAGAACTTTGGTCAAAAAATGAAATGGTATCGTAAATTCTTCTGCTATCTTTTTGATTGAAACAAATGAGTCGTCTTTCTGCATCCCCAGATAAATCGTGGCTTGAATTCCATATTTACATGCCGAAGTGAGAAGCATTTATGTTCCTGAATAGATGTGCAATTATAAATGCAAAAATACCGATTCATGTCGTATGATTCATCAGAAAACATGTCTCAGAAGGAAATGCCAAAACTCGAACGAATTCCGATGAATATGGTATTCCATTCATGGTGTTTCAGGATGGAATTGAGTGGCATGAGAATATATCCTTCAAAACCAAAATGCACAGGTCCGAAACCGAATTGCCATCCAAGACCCGTTTCTATTGACAAACGAATGCGCTCTATTTCTCTCATGAATGAGCGCTTTTGCAGTGTGAGAACATTTGAACCAGAAGGATAACGAATCTCATCTCGGCCCTGCATGATGATGGATTGATGATTCAGATTTGACTCAAGTACATAATTCAGATTCATTCCTCCGAATAGAGAATAGTATGAATATGATTGTTGTCCCATAAGATCGAGCGATGCACCATAGATTGGTAATTCGAGTGATATGTGATTCATGAGTTCAGTCTCATCAAGACTGATCGCATGTAATTCATGGAGTGGTGAGAGTGTATTCTGCTGATTGAGATAGGATTTTGAATTGTCCTCGGCGAATAACATGCTATTGACAAATCGAATACCGAGTCCGATACGTAGCAGTACACCGAATTCAGGAATCGAAAATCTTGTTCGTAGATATAGAGTTGAATATTCCTGTATAATTACATCATCATCGGTTTCTTCTGAGGAAAAAGGTTGAAGAGGAATGCGATCATCAATGGAATAGCCGGTGTTTTTATTGAATTTAAGTCCGGGCATTCCGAACACATCACCCGAAATATTTGAGTATTGATGAAACATGCCATCAAGAAATATCAAGCCATCCGAACCGGATAATTCTATCGAACGAAATGTTCCGACTCTTGGGAACCAACCTGCAGACATATTCACGATATCGGATTCCACCTTGAAGGAATCCGGTGAGAGTGATTCCAAATCAAGTTTCGGAATTCTTCTTCTTGTTGAATCAGATTCCGAAGCATGCATCAAGAATGTGGAACTGAGCAGTAGAAGTAGATATCTCATGGCGACACATTCCATAATCTATGAAAGATGCCCTGCTCCGTGATGAGTCTCATGCCATATACACCCGGATGATAGGTATATGCATTTGGAATAAACTCAAATGCATGGATTCCACGGTCTTGCATCATGGAAAATTCTTCGATGATGCGACCATCCAAAGTGATGAGTGCGATGCTGATTTTGCCGGGTTTGTCAATCGCATAAGACCAAGTAGTTACTTCACCACGCATCACGGGATTCGGAATATTGTCCGACAATACACTGAATCGCACATAGGGTAGCGGTGTATTCACTGAAGAAATGCGAATCAATATAGAGGTATCAATCACGATTGAATCCTGCAATCTCCCTGTGATTCTACTCAATGTCATGCTATCTGAACCTGCAAGCGCCAGACCATGAAGAGTGAGCTTGCCGAGTCCATTCCCTTGCCATGTCATACTGTCTGCTGTGATACGCTCAAAGACTTGCACATTACCGCCAATGCTGATGGAATCAATAAAGAATACCGATGAATTTGAGAGCTTCACGGTATACATTGCCGAGTCTTGAGTGATGTCAGAAATGACAATATGACCTCTCTCTCCCACGGAGATTGGGCTTTGTGCATGGATGATCCCATGCATGAACAAGAGAGTGAAGAGAATGAATATCATTTATTTCTGATGATGAATTCTGTGCGACGATTTTTCTTTCGAGATTCTTCGGAATCATTCGGAACAAGTGGCATGCTTTCACCTTTGCCAGTTATGATGAGTCTGGATTGTTTGATGCCTTTTGCAATCAATGCACCGGCAACTGATTGGGCGCGAGAAAGTGATAATTGCGCATTGTCTTCCTCTTTGCCGATATCATCGGTATGCCCCCGAATTTCAAGTGTCAAAAGTGGGGAAGATTGCAGAGCATAGTACACATCATGTAAGATATTCTTTGCTGATTCAGGGATTGCCGAGCTTCCTTTTTCAAATTCAATTTGTACCATGTGCACCGTGCCTTCGGCATCCCAGGAATGCAGTATGGTTTTGTCATAAGTCCCACGAAAGGCGCTTGCAATGTCACTTCTTGGTGAGATGATTCCATGAACATGATGGATGTCTGCAGATTTTGGCGGAGCATAACTCAAGAGATAATGATTCTTCATGCTTTTGACAATATCGGCCAAAACGAATGGAAATTCTTTGGATGAGTATATGCGATACATTTTTCCCCCCGTCAATTCAGCGAGTGCACGAAGTGGTTCTTCCTCTGTGATGCCATAGGCGATGGTATGGATATTCACTTGCGCAGCTCTTGCGATTCTGATGACGGAATCCAGAGTGGCATCTGATGAATTATCACCTCCATCAGAAAAAACAATCATCACTTTTTGAGGATTCGATGTTTTCTTCAATTCTTCGATTCCTGCCAAGGCACCATCATAGATTGCTGTTCCCCCACCATAACCTTGTTCAACTATGGTATCAGCATTGAATGTGACACGAATCGGTATGGCGGATTCACCGCGCAAGCCATCAATCTTAAGTTGCGTTGTATATGTTTGATAATCGCTGGTAAGCGGTATTTCTCGGTGGATTTTTGCGGTGAATTTAATCACCGAAATTGCATCATCATCAGTAAGCATATCCATCGTGGTTCGTACTGCTTCCTGTAATTTTCTTGCGCGCATTTCTCCCATGGATGGCGAATGATCGAGTACCATGGAAATTGCCAAGGGTTTACGAGCATCTTCACTGATTTCACGAATCATGAATGTGCGAATGGGAGACTGTCGGGAATTTGCACCGCAGGAGTCCATCAAGAATCGCCAAATTGAATCTTTGCCATTGACTATTTTTCTACCGCTTGGTCCGGCAAGACCCTTCACAAAAAATCCCTTTTCATCTTTGATGCTAAGTTTCACATGAATGCTGTCCGGGTATGAAGCTTCATGTATTCCGATGATAGAACTGGAAATGACTGAATTCGGTAGAGTATATATTGTGTCTTGAAGTGTAGCTCTATTCTCAAGAGAACGAAGTAGTGAATCAATTGCTTGTGCATACTGCGCGGAAAATGGGAGTGATTTGAGTATGGAGTCAATCGATTTTTCCGACATCTGATAGATTGGCTTATAATTCTTTGGTGGTCGTAATTCCTCCACTTGTTTGATAAACGTATGAGGACAACCTGCAAGAGGGAGCAAAAAGAGCAATATGAAGAAGATTCTTGTTTGCATGTGGACAATATAACGGTTCGTAATGTGAGAAGTTTCCGTGTCTTTTCTAGCAACACATTTTGTAAATTGTGAGCGGTCACACAAATCACTACAATCCCATGAATATCTTACTCATCGGCTCCGGGGGCAGAGAGCATGCGCTCGCTTTTGGACTTCATGCTTCTCCATCCACACATAGACTCTATGCATTTCCTGGAAATCCCGGAATGCGTGGAATTGCCACCATTGTGAATTCATTGTCTCTGAATGATAGCGCAACGATCACTGCATTTTGTCATCACAATGCGATTGATCTTGTGATTGTCGGACCAGAAGCGCCTCTCGTCAAGGGCCTAGCCGATGATGTACGCAAACATGGAATTGCAGTGTTTGGTCCATCCGCAAAAGCCGCAAGAATTGAATCATCCAAGGGATTCTCGAAAGATCTCATGAAAAAGTATGGTATTCCCACAGCCGGTTATGAGCGATTCACACAGGAGCAATCCCATGAAGCACATGCATATGTGAATGATAGACCATTGCCGATTGTCATCAAAGCTGATGGACTTGCCGCCGGAAAAGGAGTGATCATCGCGGAAACGCATCATGAGGCACATGAAGCAATTGATGAGATTTTCTCCGGTCTCTTTGCTGATGCGGGTTCGAGCATCGTGATTGAAGATTTCTTGAAAGGCGAAGAGGCATCTGTCTTTGCAATCACCGATGGCAACTCTGCAGTATTGCTTGCACCTGCTCAAGATCATAAGCGAGCGAAAGATGGAGATCTTGGAAAGAATACGGGGGGCATGGGAGCGTATGCGCCCGCACCAATCGTGACGGATGAGGTGATGCAGAAAGTTCAGAATGAAATCGTTGACCCGATGCTGAAGGCCATGCATGAAGAAGGGTATCCATTTGTGGGTTGTTTATTTGTTGGACTCATGATTGACAATGGCAAACCTTCCGTCGTGGAATTCAATTGCAGATTCGGAGATCCGGAAACCCAAGCGGTATTGAGTGTATTTCGGGGAGATCTTGCGAGATTACTCAATTCGGCCGCTATTGGCCGCTTGGATTCAAGCGCGATGGAATCTAGGGCACAGGGTTTTGCCTGCAATGTGGTGATGGCTTCCGGTGGTTATCCAGATGCTTATGAGACCGGGCATCCCATCATTGGACTCGATGCTGCGGCACTATTGCCGAATATGAGGATATTTCATGCCGGCACTAGAGCATTAGCTGATGGCACCATTGTTACCGCTGGTGGCAGAGTATTGGGAATATGTGGAATGGGTGATACATTATCCGAAGCCATTTCCAATGCATATGCGGGGACTACTGAAATACATTATCCTCACAGATATTATCGAACCGATATTGGAAAGAAAGGATTGAATGTAACAAATCCTTGATATTTCACTCTTTACAATTGTCTTTGCAATGTTTTACGGATGTTCATGATGAACAGGGACAGATCATTTCATAGGTCCCGTGCTTCTGTATCCACTGAGCTTACTGAGTGTACTGATTTACAATTGTACACCATGCTGAGTGGGGGAGGAACCCGTGCGCATGAGGCATTGAGCATGCTGTATAAAAGACATTCGCCTCGGATTTATTCTTATTGTCGAAAAATACTTGGTGATGTACAAGCTACGGATGACATATTTCAAGAAACATTTGTACGATTTTATGAGATGGGTGTTTCAGGACAGGAGATACAAAATGTGCAGGGATATTTATTGAAAATCTCACGCAATTTGTGTCTCAATGAAAAGGCAAAGAAATATAATACGAGTACAATAACAATTGAAAACTTTGAGTTTCCTTCTTTGGACACTCCATATGAGCAGAAAGAATTATCACGATTGATTTCCACTGCTCTAGAAATGCTGCCTGAAGATTATCGCGAAGTATTGATGCTCCGTGAGATGTATGGGTATAGCTATAATGAGATTGCG
Source organism: Candidatus Kapaibacterium sp. (assembly GCA_023253875.1). Lineage (GTDB taxonomy): Bacteria > Bacteroidota > Ignavibacteria > Kapaibacteriales > UBA961 > UBA961. The sequence continues at coordinate 733 of JALRFC010000100.1, read as the reverse complement.
GAAATCGTGGAGACATCCATGCCGATTGTTCGCACAAGGATTTATCGAGCAAAGCAGAAGATTCGAGTGATTCTTCAGCCATTTATAGATGATTTATATAAACATTGATCTAAGAGTATCATGAGTCAGGAATATTCGCAATTCAGTCCTTCGGAAATGATCACATTGTATATGGATGGGGAATTACCCGATGCATTGCAACCATCACTTTTTGCCATGTTGTCCGAGCAGGCGGAATTGCGTCAAGAAATGCAGGATCATTTCACTGTGCGCAGACATATGGACACCAATTTAATTGCACCTCCTCTTGAATTGGAAGAATCCATCATGAGAAGAGTTGGTGCAATCGCTGTAGGAGCATCATTGAATAATCCTGTAGCAACCGGACTTGCAACATCTGCAACTGCATGGTTTGGGAACGTTGTGCAACCACTCATGTTTGTATTACTCGGTGCGACGCTTTCAGGAATGTATTTTGCATTCACAAATGATGTACCCGAACAAAATGCACAAATCATAAGCAGTATGAATGTACCGGTTCAGGAAATCACACAATCGCCTACAATCAATAATATATATGGCTCACAAATTGAAAATCAACAGTCTAATCAAGGAGCCAAATCCATTCCGATTGGAAGAAGAATCAATCCTGAACGTAATGTTGCAAGTCAAGGATTTACAAATAATTCGACAGCTATCGCAAACACTATTGGCTCTGAGGTAGCGAATGTCA